>NZ_JBFUKA010000050.1:0-58617 GCF_056401085.1 Nocardioides sp. P4_G4 | reverse complement strand
CCCCGGGGCCGCGCGCGCGTGGGGGTGGGTGGCGCACCTGCGCGCCGGCGGTACGACGCCCTGGTCGGCGTGGACCGGCGAGGCGTCGGCCACCGGCCGCGTGCTGCCCGGGGCCCAGCAGCTCGAGCTGCTCCGCCGCCTCAACCTGGCCGGCGGCGTGGCGCCCGAGCTCGCCCAGCGGGTCCTGACCGCCGCGGCACCCGGTCGTGGCAAGCCCGACCTGGCGCTGGTCGGCGTCCCGCACTCGGACTACGGCCCGCGTCCTGTCGACCCCGGTGCCCTGCCCGCCGACGAGCTGGTCCGGGTGGCCACCAGCGTGCTCGCCGAGGACGTCGTCGGCCTCGGCGTGCCTGCGGACGCGCGGGGCCTGCCGCGACCCTGGGCGCGCCACCACCGGGTGGCCGGCGACCCGGTCGTGGCCGCCGCCGCGCGCGAGGCGCTGGGTCCCCGCCACCTCGGCCATGGCCGGATGGTGGTCGTGGGCGCGCCCCTGGACCAGATGCTCGCCGACGTGTGGACCCGGCGGTGCTTCGAGCGCGGCTCCTTCGCCTGGTCGGAGTGGCTGCGGTTCTGGCGGCAGCGCGACCAGCTGCCACCCCGCATCGACCTGCCCGCCGTCGCCGAGCGCCACGGCGGCTCCCCGGGAGGCGTCGTCGTGGTCCTCGACCCGACCGCGCTGCCCCACGCCCTCGGCGTACGTCGCCTGCCCCCGCTGCGGCGTCCCGGCGCCGACGCCGCCGAGCTCGCCCGCCGGATCGCCACCGTCGTCGGCGTGCTGGTCAGCACCGACGAGCGGGCGGCGCTGATGTCGCGGACCCTGTGGCCGCGGATCCCGCTCACCACGATGCCGCCGGTGAGCGTGCCCGACGAGCACCGGGAGTGGGTGACGCGCGCCGCCGAGCGGATGACCCGCGGCCTGCAGCGGGCTGGCTACCCTGTCGTCGGCGATCCCGCCGCCGTCGCCCCGGTCCTCACGGGCGAGACGCCGGCACCGGGGCGCCCCGACGCGGCGGTGCTCGAGCTCGCCGTGCGGATGCTCGTGGACGACGACTGGACGAAGGAGACGCGGTGACGACCTCCCCGACCCCGCCGACCGGCCACGAGCCGCCCCGGCGGCGCGTCCTGCTGCACGTCGGCACCCCCAAGACCGGCACGTCGTACCTCCAGGACGTGCTCTTCCGCAACCGGGAGGGCCTGCGCGGCCACGGCATCCTCTACCCGGCGGACCGCTTCGACGGGCACTTCCTGGCCGCGCTGGACCTGATGCGGCTCACGTGGGGCGGCCTGGAGACCCAGGCCGTCGGCGCGTGGGACCGGTTGTCCGAGCAGGTGCGCGCCTGGCCCGGCACCTCGATCATCAGCCACGAGATCCTCTCCACCGCCTCCCCGATGCAGATCGACCGCGCGATGACGTCGTTCGGCGAGGGCGTCGAGGTGCACCTCATCGTGTCCGCGCGCGACCTCGTGCGGCAGGTGCCGGCTGAGTGGCAGGAGAACGTCAAGCACCGCAGCCTCGTCTCCTACGGGCACTTCCTGGAGATGATCCGCGACCCCGACCGCGACACCCGGATCGGCTCGTGGTTCTGGGGCGCCCAGGAGATCCCCGACATCCTGGATCGCTGGGGCGCGATCCTGCCCCCCGAGCAGGTGCACCTGGTGACCGTGCCCCGTCCGGGTGCGGCGCCGGACGAGCTGTGGCGCCGCTTCAGCCGCACCTTCGGTCTGGACGGCCTGGACCTCGACCTCACCGCCGAGCGGGCCAACCCGTCCCTCGGCGTGCCGGAGACCGCGCTGCTGCGCCTGGTCAACAAGCGGGTCACGCCGGTCGTGGACCCGCCCGACTACCGACCGCTCGTGCGCGAGCTGCTCGCCCACCAGACCCTGTCGCGGCGTACGTCGAGCGCGCGCCTCGGCCTGCCGCCCGCCACCCACGCCTGGGTCCAGGACCTCTCGCGCTCGTGGATCGCGGAGGTCGAGCAGCGGGGGTACGACGTCGTGGGCGACCTCGCCGACCTCCTCGGCGCCCCGTCGGAGGGCTTCACCGACCCCGACACGGCCCCCGCCGAGGACCTGCTGCCGGCGGCCCTCGACGCGATCACGGCGCTGCTGGTCGAGGGCTCACGGCTGCGGGAGTCGGAGGCCAATCTCGGCCGCGAGCTCGAGGAGGCCCGTCACGAGCTCCACCTCGCCCGCCGGTCGACGGCGGAGCGGACCGTCCAGGCGCTCGAGGCCCGCCCGGGCGGGCGACGGGCGCTGGGTGTCTACCGCCGGGCGCGTCGGCGCCCGCACTGACGTCCCCGGCGCCGGCGACGGGTCAGGGTCGCCGCGTGCGCGCCAGCAGCTCGCGGTCGGCGTACCGTCCGACGCGCCACGTGTAGTAGCCGTCGGCGCTCGCCCCGACCACGCCGCCCACGACGGGCACGCGGCGCCCGACGGTCGTGGCGAGCCGCTTGCCGGCCATGCGGGCGAGGATGTCGGAGGCGACCACCGCGGCGATGACGGCGTCGAGGTTGACGTCGTGGGCCGGTGCGGTCGCCAGCGCCATCGGGGGCGCGGGGAGCTTGCCCTTGGCCACCAGGGTCTCCACGGCGTCCTCGCCCAGCAGGGTCATCAGGATGGCGTTGCGGACGCGGGGGTCGTCGAGGTCGTGGCCGCGCAGGTGCGCGATGCCGGCGATCATCCGGCACTGGAGCAGCGTGAGGCCGGCGATGTTGGCCGGGATGGCGACCGCGGCGGTGACGAGCCCGCCGACGTTGGTGAGGAAGCCCTGGGCGCCGGCGAGGCGGACGTGGTTCTCGATGACCTCGTGCACGGCCCGCTCGACGTGGCCGCGCTGCTCGGCGAGCTGCTTGTCCGCGGCCTTGGCGGCGGGCGGCAGCGGGCCGACGCCGTCGATGGCCCGATTGAGCGACTCGCGCACGAACGAGGTGGTCAGCCCGGGCGCGAGCTCGGAGATCTTGGGGGCGAGGTGTCGGCCGACGGATCCCTTCATGCTCATGCCTCCAGCCTACGGGCGGCCACCACCTCCCACCGGGCGGACGGCCGCCCCGGGGCGAGGGTCAGCGTCGCCTCTCGCAGGAGATCGCACGCTCCACCGAGACGCAGGTGTCGCGCCCGCTGCTGCCGTTGGCCCGGTCGCGCCCGCGCCCGCCATCGATGAGGTCCCGTCCGCCGGTCCCGTAGAAGCTGTCGTCGCCACCGCGACCTCGGGCCGTCAGGGAGCGTCCGCCGAGCACCGACAGCCGCTCGTCGGCCCCGGTGCCGATGAAGGTCCAGTGCGGGTGGCCCCCGCTGACGTCGAGGCGCTCGACCTCGAAGTACCCCAGCCGGGTGGTCGAGCCGGTGAACGTGATCCGGTTCCGCGGTCGGTCCACGCGCACCTTCTCGCCGGTGCCGAAGGCCCGGCTGAGCCGGAGCCGCAGGGAGTCGTGGCCACCGTCGCCGTCGATCTCGGTGCGGGTGCCGGGCTGGAGCTCGTAGTCGATCTGGTCCTTGCCCGCGCCGGCCGAGACGTCGACGGGACCCTCGGCATACACGCGGTCCTTGCCCGGGCCGCCGCGCAGCGAGCCGCCGGAGATCGGGGAGGTGGTGAGGAAGTCGTTGCCCCCGTCCCCRGAGAGGCGGTCCGTGCCGCCGCCGGAGATCAGGCCGTCCGTCCCGGGGCCGCCGTCGGCGACGTCGTCCCCGCCGTCGAGCGCCGGGAACGAGGTGGTCGCGTCGACGCCGCCGTCCACGACGACGTGGTCGTCCCCGGCACGGCCGTCCACGACGTCGTCGCCGTCCCCGGCCTGGATCAGGTCGCGGTACGGCGAGCCGGTGATGCGGTCGCCGAAGGCGCTGCCCACCACACCGGCCGGGCCCTCGACCACGATCGTGTCGGTGCCCTCGCCGGTGGCGGTCCCCGCGGTGAGGTCCACGGTCACGGGGCCGGCGGCGTCGGCGTACACGACCCGGTCGAGGTAGCCGAAGTCGACCTGGTGGATGTGGAGGGCCTCCCTGTCCGCGCCCAGGTCCACGAGGTCGTCGCCCGGTCCGGGCGCGATCAGGTCGGCGGTGTAGCCGTCGTCGATCGAGTACTCCCCGTCGAGGCCGCCGAAGAGGCGGTCGTCGCCCGTGCCTCCGGCGATCCGGTCGGGGCCGTCGAGCCCGCAGATCACGTCGTTGCCACCCGCGCCGTCGATGGTGTCGCGGCCCGGGGTCCCCACGATCACGTCGTCGCCGGGGGTGCCGACGACGGGCGCGGTCTCGTAGTCCGTGGCCGGGACCTCGATGGTCGCCGCGCGGCCGTCGCAGGTGGCGGCGGCCCGGGCGGGTACGCCGGTGAGTGCGCCGAGCGCGAGGGCGGCGCCGAGCGCGGGGACGAGCAGGGTGGTGGTGCGCATGTGTCCTCCGAGAGTGGTGCGCGGGATCTGGTGCCCGGTGAGAGTCCGCGGGGGCGAGCAAAGTTGCCGCGACGTTGGCTACCGTGCCCACCATGTCCCCCGTCCACCCTCCCGACACCTCGTGGGTCTTCCCGGACCCCGAGCTGTGGGACCCGGAGGACGACCTGGTGGCCGTGGGCGCGGACCTGGAGCCCGGCACGCTGCTCCGGGCCTACTCGTGCGGGCTGTTCCCGATGCCCATCGGCCCGCCGCAGGACCCGATGGGCTGGTTCTCGCCCGTACGTCGCGGGGTGCTGCCCCTGGACGGGCTGAAGGTCTCGCGGTCGCTGCGGCGCTCCGCGAAGGAGTTCGAGATCCGGGTGGACACCGCGTTCGAGGAGGTCATCGACGCGTGCGGTGACCGGCGCCGGCCCGACGGCTGGATCACCCGCGACGTGCGGTCGGCGTACCTCGAGCTGCACGAGCACGGGTGGGTGCACTCCGTCGAGGCGTGGCGCGACGGGCGCCTCGCCGGCGGCCTCTACGGGCTGGCCATCGGCGGGCTGTTCGCGGGGGAGTCGATGTTCCACCGCGAGCGCGACGCCTCCAAGGTGGCGCTGATGGGTCTCGTGGAGCTGCTCTCCGACGCCCACGCGGCCGACCGGGTGCTCGACGTGCAGTGGCAGACCCCCCACCTGGAGAGCCTCGGTGTGGTCGAGCGCTCCCGGGCCGCCTACCTGGGAGACCTGCCCGTCGCCCTGCACCTGCCGCTGCCGGCCGCGTTCGACCCCTCCGCGGCAGGTGTGGGGATCCGGGGATAGGGCAGGGTGGGGGTGACAGGCGCCCCGCGCCGCACCCCAGTCCCAGGAGAGATCCATGAAGCCTGCCCTGCTCGCCGCCTCGCTCGTCCTCGTGGGCGGCTCGGCCGTCGCCTGCGGTGGAGGAGGCAGTGATGGCGCCCCCACCGACGCCAGCCAGGACGACTACTGCACGAGCTACCAGAGCCTGTTCTCCGACATGTCGGGCATGACCGAGGCCAGCGACAAGGAGATCATCGCCAAGATCAAGGACTGGGCGGCGACGATGGAGAAGACCGGCACTCCCGAGGACATCTCGGACGACGCGCGCGCCGGCTTCGAGACGACCCTCTCCCTCATCGACGACCTCGACGACGACGCCAAGCAGGCGGACTTCGAGAAGATCGATGACGGCCTGTCCGAGGCCGAGACCAAGCAGGTCGACGAGTTCGACACGTACACGACCGACACCTGCGGCTCGGTCATGGACAACATGCAGCCCCCGGAGCTCCCGTCCGAGACGCCGAGCACCCAGTGACGCCCGCCCCTCTCCGCGTGGTCGGGGACCCGCACGTCGTGTAGCCCTGCGGAGAAAAGATCCTGCCCGCCGATGTCGTATCCGCCGCACGCCGTTCGTGGAACGGTTGAGGTGGGCCACCCGGCCCGCGCACAGATGAGGAGCAGACATGACCCAGTACGCGATCTACTTCAACCAGCAGTGGGTCGGCGACCACTCCGAGGAGTGGTTCCGCAGCCGGGGCCCGCTCGCGAGCGCCGTCGTGGACGAGATCAAGGCCGCCGGACACTACGTGTTCGCCGGCGGGCTCGAGGAGGACATCACCGACGCGTTCAGCGCGGACGCCACCAGTGGGTCGGTGGTCGTCACCGACGGTCCCTACGCGGAGACCAAGGAGTACCTCGGTGGGATCACCATCGTGGAGGTGCCCGACGTGGAGACCGCCCGGATGTGGGCCGGCAGGATCGCGGAGGGGTGCGGCTGGCCCCAGGAGGTGCGTGTCGTCAAGTAGCGGCCCGTCGCTACTTGAGCAGGCGGCTCATCCGGCGGTCGGCGAGCGGCTTGCCGCCGGTCTGGCAGGTCGGGCAGTACTGCAGGCTGGAGTCGGCGAAGCTGACCTCGCGCACCACGTCGCCGCACACCGGGCAGGCCTGGCCGGTGCGACCGTGCACGGCGAGGTGGCTCTTCTTCTCGCCCTTGAGCTCGCTGGCGGCCAGGCCGCGCGAGCGCTCGACGGCAGCGCCGATGACGGTGCGGATGGCGTCGTACAACGTCTGGACCTCGGCCTCGTCGAGCGAGCTGGCCGGCTTGTACGGCGACATCCGGGCGGCGTGCAGGAGCTCGTCGGAGTAGGCGTTGCCGATGCCGGCGATGGTGCCCTGGTGCCGCAGCACGCCCTTGATCTGCTTGCGACCCTCGTGCTGGAGGATCCCGGCGAGCACGTCGACGGTGAACGCCGCGTCGAGCGGGTCGGGGCCGAGCCGGGCGATGCCCTCGACCTGCTGCGGGTCCCGGACCACGTAGATCGCCAGGCTCTTCTTGGTCCCGGCCTCGGTGATGTCGAGGCCGGGAGTGGTCTCGAAGTCCGGGTCGTCGATGACCACCCGGGCGGCGAGCGGGTTCTTGCTGTTGGGTCGGGCGGGCAGCGCGGGGACGTCGTCGCGCCAGCGGATCCAGCCGGCCCGGGCGAGGTGGACGATGAGGTGGGTGCCGCTGGCGGTGATGTCGAGGAACTTGCCGTGTCGGGTGACGTCCTCGACGAGGGTGCCGTGCAGCGACTGCAAGGGCGGGTCGAAGGTCTTCAGCGCGCTGAACGCCGCCAGGTCGATGCGGGCGATGGCGCGGTCGACGAGCCGGCCCCGGAGGTCCTGGGCCAGCGCTTCCACCTCGGGCAGCTCGGGCATGGCGCGAGTCTAGGCGGGTGACAGGCCTTGTGGGCGGGGTCACACTGGAGTCATGGCCCGGCCACGACCGCTGCCCCGCACCGGGGGCGTCCTCCTCGACCCACGGGGCGAGGACCGGTCGCTGCGCGTCTCGTGGCACCCCGAGGCCGACGTGGTGGTGCTCTCGCTGTGGCGCGACAACCTCTGCGCCGGGACCTTCCGCCTCACCGTCGACGAGGTCCCCGACCTCATCGCGCTGCTCCGCTCCGGGCTCACCGAGGCGTACGCCGTCGCCCGCGACCGCGCCGAGCGCGGCGGCGCCCTCCCCGGGGGCGGGCAGCAGGCCGGCTGAGCGCACGACGACTCGATCGGCGTGTCTCGCAAGATCTAAGGAATCGGCTAGACAGCCCGATACCGTCGCATCGTGGACCCGATCCGTAACCCCTACGCCCCCGGTGCCGGCCAGCGCCCGCCCGAGCTGGCCGGCCGCGACGAGCAGCTCGCCGCCTTCGACGTCGTCCTCGAGCGGGTGTCCCGGGGCCGCCCGGAGCGCAGCCTCGTCCTTACCGGGCTGCGCGGCGTCGGCAAGACCGTGCTCCTCAACGCCCTGCGCAGCGCCGCCGTACGCCGCCAGTGGGGGACCGGCAAGCTCGAGGCCCGCCCCGACCAGGGGCTGCGCCGGCCGCTGAGCGGCGCGCTGCACCAAGCGGTCCGCGAGCTCGGCCACCGCGACGCCGACAGCGTCGACCACGTGCTCGGCGTCATCAAGGCCTTCGCCCAGCGCGACGCCGGCCCGGCCGCGAGGCTCAAGGACCAGTGGAGCCCGGGCATCGACGTCCCGGCCGTCCGCGGTCGTGCTGACTCCGGCGACATCGAGATCGACCTCGTCGAGCTCTTCACCGACCTCGGGGGACTGGCCGCCGACAAGGGCAAGGGCATCGCGATCTTCATCGACGAGATGCAGGACCTCGGTCCCGACGACGTCTCGGCGCTGTGCGCGGCGTGCCACGAGATCAGCCAGTCGGGGCTGCCGGTCATCGTGGTGGGCGCCGGGCTGCCGCACCTGCCGGCCGTGCTGTCGGCCAGCAAGTCCTACTCCGAGCGGCTCTTCCGCTACCAGCGCATCGACCGGCTCACGCGCGAGGCGGCCGACCTCGCGCTCACCGTCCCGGCGGAGGACGAGGACGCGCTCTACGAGGCAGCCGCGCTGGAGGCGATGTACGCCGCGACCGGTGGCTACCCGTACTTCATCCAGGCCTACGGCAAGGCGGTCTGGGACCGGGCGCCCCGCTCACCCATCACCGCCGCCGACGTCGCGGTGGCCGCTCCGGAGGCCGACGCAGAGCTGGCGGTCGGCTTCTTCGGCAGCCGCTACGAGCGAGCGACCCCGGGGGAGCGGGACTACCTGCGGGCCATGGCCGACGTGGCCGGCACGGAGGTGGACGCCCCCGACGCGGTCCCCACCGCCGACGTCGCGGCGGTGCTGGGCAAGAAGCCGCAGTCGCTGAGCCCGGCACGGGACTCACTGCTCAAGAAGGGGCTCATCTACTCCGGCGAACGCGGTCGGATCGCCTTCACGGTGCCGCACTTCGGGCGCTACCTGCGCGAGCACACCAGCTGATCACCGCGCCCAGGCGGGCAGCCGGTGCACGACGGCGTACGTCCCGGCGCTGACGGCCGCCGAGAGGAACGGGGCAGCGGACCGATCCTGTCCGCCATGCAGAGGAGGGTGGACCCATCGACCACCGACGAGGGAGCCCCACCATGCTCGAGCCGACCACCCACTCCGAGTCCGCCGCCCTGACCGCCTTCCTGCGCGAGCAGGTCGTCGCCGCCCGCACCGCCGCCCACGGCCTGACCGACGAGGAGGCGCGCCTGACCCCCACCCGCTCGGCGCTGAGCATCGGCGGGATCCTCAAGCACCTCACCACGGCGTGGGTCGGGTGGGAGCGCCGCGAGGCACAGAACCGCGGGGAGCGGGGCTGGCAGCTCACCGAGGCCGACTACGGGACCTTCTACGGCAGCTTCGCCCTCACCGACGACGAGACCCTCGAGCAGGTCCTCGAGCGGTACGACGCCGCGACCGACGCCCTGCTCGCCGCCGTGGAGGCGTCGGATCCGGCCGCCGAGGTGCTCGAGGCCCCGGCCCCGTGGTTCGGCCGGACCGAGCCGAGCCGGGTCACCCGGCGCTTCCTGGTGCTGCACATGATCGAGGAGTTCGCCCGTCACGCCGGGCACGCCGACGTGATCCGTGAGCAGCTCGACGGTGCCCAGGCGGGCCAGCTGACGATGGCCGTGGAGGGCATCGAGGGCAACGACTTCATGCAGCCGTGGCGCCGCGAGCCGGCCACCGCCTGAGGGGGCCGACGGGGGTCGGGGGTGGGCGCCGGCTTGCAGTGACTAATCTCTAGCGGTTTACTACGGATTCGTCCTGACCACCCGCCCAGGAGCACTCATGACCCTCGCCGCCCCCGCACCGGCGTCCCACGCCGCACCGCCCGACGCCAGGTCGGCCCGCAAGGTCGCCCTCGCCTCGGCTGTCGGCGCCACCATCGAGTGGTACGACTTCTTCCTCTACGGCACCGCCGCGGGCCTCGTCTTCGACAAGCTCTTCTTCTCCGGCCTGGACGGACCCGCGGCGCAGTTCGCGGCCTTCGGCACCTTCGCCGTCGGCTTCCTGGCGCGCCCCGTCGGCGGGCTCATCTTCGGCCACTTCGGCGACCGGCTCGGTCGCAAGAAGATGCTGATCTGGACGCTGGTGATCATGGGCGCCGGCACGGCCGCGATCGGCCTCCTGCCGTCGTACGAGTCCATCGGCGTCTGGGCGCCCGTGCTCCTCGTGCTGCTCCGCATCCTCCAGGGGATCGGGGTGGGCGGCGAGTACGGCGGCGCGGTGCTGCTGGCCGTCGAGTTCGCGCCCGTCGAGCGTCGCGGCTTCTTCGGCAGCTTCGCCCACATCGGCGTGCCGGGCGGGCTGTTCCTGGCCAGCGGTGCGTTCGCGATCGCCAGCCAGCTGCCCGACGAGGAGTTCCTCGCCTGGGGCTGGCGGGCGTGCTTCCTGGTGAGCGTCGTGCTGCTCGCCATCGGGGCGTGGATCCGACTCTCGGTGATGGAGACCCCGGCCTTCCAGGTGGTGGCGAAGGAGAAGGAGATCTCCGCGATGCCGGTCACCGAGATGGTCCGCCGCCAGCCGCGACGGCTGCTGCTGGGCATGGGCACCCGCTACATCGAGGGCTTCACGTTCAACCTGTTCTCGGTCTACCTGCTCGCCTACTCCGTCAACACCGTGGGAGTGCCGCGCTCGACCGTGCTCAACGCGATCATCGTCGGCGCGCTGGTCGGCGTGGTGCTCGTGCTCTTCTCCGGGCACCTGAGCGACCGGGTCGGACGCAAGCCCGTCTACCGAGCCGGCGCGACGCTGGCGCTGCTCTTCGCGTTCCCGGCCGCCTGGCTGGTCCAGCAGGGGACGACGCTCGCGGTGAGCGTGGTCTTCATCGGCGGCCTCGGGGTCCTGTACGGCGTCATCTACGGCCCACTGGCCGCCTTCTGGTCCGAGCTCTTCGACACCCGCTACCGCTACTCCGCGCTCTCCACGCTCTACCAGGTGTCGGGGATCCTCGCCTCCGGCCTGACCCCGCTCATCGCCRCCTGGCTGGTCACGGTCGGGGACGGCACCTTGTGGTGGGTCGCCGGCTACAACGCCCTGGTGGCGGTCATCTCGCTCACCTGCGCGGCGTTCCTGCCCGAGACACGCGGGCGCGACCTGCAGGTGGACGAGGCGCCGGCGTCCGGGAGCCCTACGCTCGTGGCATGAGGCCGCAGGTCGTCGCCCACCGGGGAGCAAGCCACGACACCGCCGAGCACACCCTGCGTGCCTACACCCGGGCCATCGACCTGGGCGCCGAGGCGCTCGAGTGCGACGTCCGCCTGACCGCCGACGGCCACCTGGTGTGCGTCCACGACCGGGACCTGCGGCGTACGGCGTCCTCGCGCGGCCTCGTGTCGACGATGAACCTCGCCGACCTCGACGAGCTGGACTTCGCACGGTGGAAGAACCCGTGGTCCGACCTCGACGACGAGGCGGCGGAGCTCGACCCGGACTACGGCAAGGTGCTCACGCTGCGCAAGCTCCTCGAGACCGTCGCGGACGCCGACCGCCGCATCGAGCTGGCCATCGAGACCAAGCACCCGACCCGGTACGGCGGGCTGGTCGAGAAGCGGGTCGTCGAGCTGCTCTCCGACTTCGGCTGGGACCGCGCCGGCAGCCCGGTCCGGGTGATGAGCTTCTCCTTCACCGCGCTCCAGCGCACCAAGCGGCTGGCGCCCGACGTGGACGTCGTGATGCTGGTCGAGAAGGCGCACCACTGGCCGATGCTGCGCCGGGTGGTCGGCGACGACTGGATCATCGGCCCCGGGATCGACGAGCTGCGCGAGCACCCCGGGCTGGGCCGCTCGCTGCGCCGCTCGGGTCGCCAGGTGCACGTCTGGACCGTCAACACCGCGGCGGACCTCCAGCTGTGCCTCGACCTCGGCGTCACGGCCGTCATCACCGACCGGCCAGCGGACGTGCTCGAGCTCCTCGACGGAACGCCCGACGGAGACGTTGGATAGCCTCGCCCCCATGGCAAAGAAGTCCCGCACCAAGGCCCGTGACACCACTGCTCCCGCCGAGGGTGAGGTCGGCCCGCGCCAGCCCTGCCCCTGCGGCTCGGGCAAGCGCTACAAGGCGTGCCACGGTGCCGCCGGAGGCGCCGCCCCCGTCTTCGTGAGCCGGCCCTTCGAGGGCATGCCGGGCGAGTGCGACGTCATCGCGCTGCGCGAGCTGGTCCCCGCCGCGACCGTGCCGCTCGACGTCAAGGGCACCGACCGCGAGGTCCGGCTGTGCACGCTGCTGCCGATGGCCGCGCCCGCGATGGTCCGTGACTCCGGGGCGATCTGGCTCGGCCTCCAGGTGGCCCACCAGTACGGCGACCCCGCCCGTGACCTCGGCGCGGTGCTCGAGAAGGCCCTCGCCACCGAGGAGCCGGGCATCATCGGCCTCACCGAGGCGCCCGGCGAGGGGCCGCGCCTGCAGGACCTGATCAACGACACCGAGCTCGACATCACCGTCCACGACGGCTTCGGCTACTGGATCGACGACGTCGAGGACCGCGACGCCTCCATGGAGGCCGCACTCGAGCAGGCCGACAGTGCCGCCAACCCGACGACCAGGCTCGCGGGCGTCGAGGCGGCGTACTGGACCAACGTCGGCACCAAGGAGCACCTGCGCTGGGTGATGCCGCACCCGGAGGACGAGCTGCTCGACGCGCTCGCCCGCCTGCACGCCGCCGGCAAGGACGGCGTCGCCGAGGGCTCGCGCTTCGTCGGCATGTTCCGTGCGCACGGGCTGCTGGCGCCGGTCTGGGACCTGCCCGTCGGCACCGGCGCCGAGGTGCTCGAGGAGCCGGCCGCGCGCTTCGCGGCCGACCTCGAGAAGGCGCTCGCCGACACCTCCGACCTCACCCCCGAGCAGCGCTCCGCGCGCGCGGGACTGGCCAACCGGCAGGTCACCATTCGCTGAGCCAGCCCGATTTGCCGGAAGGGCTTGTCGCCCTTGTGGTCGGAGGGTAGGTTTTCGCTCGCCCGGTCGTTGTTGTTTCCCCCGTCAACAGCGGCCGGGCTTCCAATTTCCCGGCCCCGTCGTGCGGCCGGACGAGGCGTCTCCGGGGCGTCGGTACGGGCCTGTTCCCGTCCGCCGAGTGTTCCGATCGCCCTCGCCGACCTCGATTCGGCCGTCAAGCGACTGTGGCACTCGTCACACCGTGAGCACGCCCGAACGGGCCATTATCCCGCCTGAGCCCCGCCTGACGCCGCGTGGGCACCCCCCAGGGGAGGGTCTGCGCGAAATTTGACTCATGCCGACGGCAAGTTACTGTCAAGTCCGTCACAAGGTGAGCGTCGCGTGCACCACATGCTTCGCAGCGCGCACCGTCCCCCTACCCCCCTCCGATCCCCCGGGATCACGAACAAGTTCACACCGAGCGCCAACGTGCTCCCCGCTGTCGCGGGTGATGCCGACCGTGCGTTCGTCTCCTGCCGCTCGATGCGGCGCGGGAGATCACCGCTGTGCCGGACGTGCATGCACGTCCGGAACTTCGCGCGCCCCCCCGACGGGGCTCCGCCTTGCGGAGCGCCGGATGACGCGCACCTGGTCGTGCCCCCGCACGGYCAGTCCCCCCACAGGAAAGTGTTCGAGAAGTTGTCCCCCAACATGAAGAGAACATCCACCGCCCTGGCGTTCGTCACCGGTCTTGCCGGACTCGCCATCGCGACCCCGGCCGCGCAGGCGGCGACCAGCGACGCGACCGCCTCGGTCGACGCCCACGTCGACGCGGCGAAGAGCGGAGCCAACTACGGCTCCAGCACCAGCCTTCAGGTCGACGGGCGTGCCGCTCGCACCAAGCAGGCGTTCCTGAAGTTCACCGTGCCGGCCGTCGCCGCTGGTGAGGACCTCGACTCGATCGCGCTGCGACTGCGTCCGAGCGTCTCCTCCAGCCGCGGTGTCACCGTCTACCGCACCGGCGCCAGCTGGGCCGAGCAGACCATCAACTGGTCCACGAAGCCCACCGAGCGCACCCGGCTGGGGTCGTCCGACGCCCTGGTCGCCGGCAGCACCGAGACGATCACCCTGGACCCGTCGCTCGTCACCCCCGGCGAGGTCCTGAGCCTGCGCGTCGAGACGACGGCCACCAAGGCCCTCTCGTTCGCCTCGAGCGAGACCGGCACCGCGGCCAACCGCCCGGCGCTGCGCGTGAGCACCTCGGCCGTGAACACCGACACCCCGCCGGCGACCACCCCGCCGACGAGCCCGACGACGCCGCCGACGAGCCCGACGAGCCCGACGACCCCGCCGTCCAGCTCCACCTTCCCGCCCGTCACCCCCGTCGCCCCCAAGGTGATCGGGATGAGCGCGCCGTCCAGCATGTGGGCCCAGCGCATCCAGGAGGTCGGCGCCAACGGCGTCAAGGCCCGCCGCATCTTCGCTGACCTCTCCTCCAGCGGCTCCAACCAGCTGTCGCTGATCAAGGAGGCCATCGCCGACGGCATGATGCCGGTCATCTCCTACAAGGTCCCCGACCCGGCGACCCTGGCCAACGGTGGCTACGACGCGTGGCTGACCACGCTGCGCTCGCAGCTCACCAGCCTCGACGCCCCGGTGACCGCCACGTTCTGGCACGAGCCGCGCGGCGACATGGACCCGGCCGTGTTCCGGGCCGCGAGCCTGCGGTTCTTCAACCTCGTGGACGCCCCCGACATCGCCGTCGGCCCCATCCTGAACGGGTTCCTGCTGGACCGTCAGGTCGCCGAGTTCGCGTCGTACACCGACGCCACCCTGCTGAACAAGTGGGAGTTCGTGGCCGTGGACTCCTACCAGTCCGGCAGCGTCGACGCCCCCGGCGACTCGCTCCCGGCCCGCGCCGTCCCGCTGCTCGCCTCGTGGATGGACTCCGTCGGTCACCCCGACACCCCCCTCGGGCTCGGCGAGTACAACGGCTTCACGGCCCAGGCCATCGCGGAGGCCGGCGAGAGCATCCTGTCGACCCCCGAGCTGTGGTTCGGCCTCGCCTGGAACTCCCAGGGCGGCTCCTACGCTCCCCTGGCCGGCGACCGCATCACCGCCTACCAGAAGACCAAGGCCGACGCTCGCGCGATGCGTTGAACCTCCCGGGCGTGACCTGCGCCCGATAGCGCCGCACAGCACGGACTGACGAAGGCCCCCAGCACCTCGCGACCCGAGGTGGTGGGGGCCTTTCCGGTTCGTTGACCGCCGAGTCTGTACGTCAGCCCTGCCGCGGCCGGCGCAGGCTCCACGCCTCGAGGCGCGAGTACCCCTTGACCGAGACGCGACGCAGCCGCTTGAGCCGGTACGCCGGGGGCTCGAGGTCCTGGGCCTCGGCCGGCTCCGGGCCCGGGTCGGTCTCGTCGGGCGGGGGCGCGAGCGCGTCGTGCATCCCCCGGTCGACGACCACGGTGCCCGGGCGGGCCACCGAGGTGAGCCGGGCGGCGATGTTGACCGTCGGGCCGAAGACGTCGCCGAGACGGCTCACGACGGGCCCGAAGGCCAGCCCGGCCCGCACGGCGGGGAAGGGGTCGTCCTCGTCGAGGCCGCGCCCGGTGAGCTCCAGCGCGATCCTCACGGCCGCGTGCGGGTCGTCGGCGGTCACCAGGATCTCGTCGCCGATGGTCTTGATGACCCGCCCGCCGTGGTCGACGGCGATGCCGGTCGCCTCTTGCTCGAAGCGCTCGATCCATGCGACGAGCTCGCCCTCGTCGAGGTTCTGGCTCTGCGTGGTGTAGCCGACGATGTCGATGAAGCAGACGGCCATCTCGGTGCTGGTCGCCTCCCTCGACTCGACCGACAGCAGCCGGCTGGCGGCGCTGGCCAGGTGCCGGCGCCACACGTAGGACTGGAGCGCCTCGACCCGCGGCAGCACACCGGCCGCGAGCTCGGCCATCCGCACGTCGGGTTCCGCACCCTCGACGGCCAGGCCGGCGAGGAGGCTGGTCTGCCACTCGGCCAGCCGCGCGTAGCTGCGACCCCAGGTGCGCACCAGGGCGGCCTGCGAGTCCTCGCCGAGGATGCCGATGCGGCGCAGGTCGGCAGTGAGCTCGAGGGCCCGTACGTCGCTGTCGGTGAAGGCCACGTCGTCGTCGCCCCGGTGGGCGAAGCCGAKCAGCCGCCACAGCTCGGTGGCCACCGAGAGGGGGACCCCGGCCCGCTCGGCCACCTCGACCCGGGTCAGGCTCGGCGGCCCGCCGAGGAGGAACGCCTCGACGTCGTCGTACGCGTCGGCCAGGACCGCCGCCGGTGGCGGATCCCCCGCGCCGGCCGTCCGGTCGTCGGGCGACGGGGACGGCGGAAGCTCGTCGGTCAGGACGGGCCCTGACGCTCGGCGGTCGCCGACCGCACCGCCTCGCCGAAGGCCGGCACCTCGCCGACCAGGCGCTCCAGCACCTCCCCGCTGAAGTGGATGACGCGCAGCGGGGTCAGCGCCACCACGCTGGCGGTGCGCAGCGAGTGGTTGAGGATCGCCGCCTCGCCGAGGATCTGGCCCGGTCCCAGGACGGCGACCTCCTGGCCGCCGCGGCGTACGGAGACCTCACCCTCCTCCAGGATGTAGGCCTTGTCGGCCGGAGTCCGCTCCGAGATGGGGGACCAGCCCTGCGGGAGGGTGATCGGAGTGCCGGCGGACCTGATCCTGGCCACCTCGCGCGGGGACAGGCCGTCGAAGATCGAAGTGCTCATGCGTGGTGCCTCTCTGGGTGCACACGTCGGGGGTTCGACCCTCCAACGAGTGAGCGCCCCCGACGTGATGCGTGACCTGCGCCGCGTCGGGTCAGTCGACCGGCAGCGGCTCGCGCGAGACCGGGCACGACATGCACCGCGGGCCGCCGCGGCCGGAGCCGAGCTCGGAACCGGCGATGCGGACGACCTCGATGCCCGCCTCCTCGAGGCGGTCGTTGGTCTCGTCGTTGCGCTCGTAGGCCACGGCCACCCGCGGCGCCAGGGCCAGGGTGTTGTTGCCGTCGTCCCACTGCTCGCGCTCGGCGGTGACCGGGTCGAGGCCGGTGTCGATCTGGTGCAGGGTGTCGATCTGCATGGCCTTGGCGGCCGCGACCAGGAAGGGCTCCGGCTCGGCGACGGCGAGGACCATGTCGGAGTCGGCCGAGCCCCAGTCGGCGACCGTGACCGGGATGGCGGTCAGGGTGTGGGCGACGTTGGGATACATCACGACCTTGTCGACGTCGACCATCGTGCAGACGGTGTCGAGGTGCATGGTCGCCCGCTCCTGCGCGATCGGCACCGCCAGCACGGTGTGCGCGAGGTCGGCGTCGAAGACCTGACGGGCCAGGCGCTCGACGCCTGCGGGCGTCGTACGCTCCCCGACCCCGACCGCGATGACGCCGGGGGACAGCAGCAGCACGTCGCCGCCCTCGACGTGCTCGTTGTGCCAGCCGTGGATCTTGCGGGTCTGTCCAGCGAAGCGCGGGTGCTCGGTGTAGATCAGCTCGGTCAGCTGGGTCTCGCGCTTGCGCGCCGGCATGGCAAGGCTGGTGACGGCCACCCGGTCGCGGATCCACACGCTGGAGTCGCGCGTGAACAGCAGGTTGGGGAGCGGGTCGATGAGGAAGTCGTACGGGCTCAGCAGGCTGGTCACCAGGCCGTGGCCGCCGCGCACCTCGTCGTTGCGGATGCCCGCCGTCAGCACCTGGGTCAGCTCGGCCGGGGTCGAGTCGCGCAGAGCGGTCGCGAGGTAGCGACGCAGGGTGTCGCCGAGGTGCAGCCCGCTGAGAGCGGAGGTGATCGCGTGGTTGCGCGCGCTCTCGCTCTCCAGCGTCTCGGTGAGCAGCTCGGTCAGGTAGAGCACCTCCACGTTGCGCTGGCGCAGGGTGTCGGCGAACGCGTCGTGCTCGTCCTGGGCCCGGCTCACCCACGGGATGCCGTCGAACAGCAGCTTGTCGTTGTTGCGCGGCGTCAGTCGCTTCAGCTCGGGGCCGGGACGGTGGAGCATGACGGTCCGGAGCGTGCCGACCTCGCTGTCGGCGCCGTGGGTTTCAACCATGCGCTGACTGTAGTGGCCCCGGGCGGGTGCGCCCACCGCTGCCGCGGCGACCGCGCCGATCAAGGGGTACGCCGCGCCGCCCACTCCTCGGCGAGGACCGCCCAGCGCTGCGAGTCGGTCCACTCGCCCTTCGACCAGAAGTCGCCCTGCGCGTCCATCTCCCGCCGCATCCCGAGCCGTCGGGCCAGGGCGGCCGAGCGCGCGTTGCGGGTGTCGAGGTCGGCGTACAGCCGGTGCACGCCATAGTGGCCGAAGGCCAGGTCGATCATCGCGGTGGCCGCCTCGGTGGCGATGCCCCGCCCGCCGACGTCGGGGTTGAGCACCCACCCGATCTCGGCCATGTCGTGGCCCTCGCCCTTGAGGAAGAGCACCAGGTCGCCCACCACCCGGCCCTCGAGCTCGATGAAGAGGTTGCAGGCCAGGTGGTCGCGCGGCCCGGTGAGACGGCGGCGCAGCACGTCGTCGATCTCGGGACGGGTGAACACCTCGTGGAGGAGGTGCTCGGTGACGTCGGCACGGCCGTAGTAGGCGTACATGTCGTCGGCGTCGTCCATGGTCGCGCGCCGCAGGACCAGCCGCTCGGTGCGGATCGGGAGCTCGGGCAGCGGCGGGGTGAGGTCCTCGCGGGCCTGCTGGACCCGCTGCCAGGTGCCCGGTCGGCGCCCGAAGCGCAGGTCGTCGTACGACGTCCGGGGCAGGAGCAGGTCCTCGAGCCGGGCGATCGCCTCGCCGACCATCCCGCGGCCGACGTGGTCGCGCGGGGTCTCGCCCAACCTCGCCAGGCCGGCGTCGAGCTGGGCGCTCCACCGGGCCTCGTCGCGGAGGGTGAGGGGGGTGACGTGCCGCAGGCCGACGCACTGCCCGGAGAGGTACGCCGCCCACGCCTCCTCGGCGTCCACCTGCGCGTCCGGGGCCCAGTAGCCGACGAACCAGTCGTGCAGCCGCTCCGGACCGCCGGCCCACGCGATCGGGTCGAGGTGGTCGCGGGGGACCATCGGGGTGCCGTCGGAGAGGTGGTAGGACGGCAGCGGGACCAGGCCGGCGGCCATCAGCTCCAGCTGCTCGGCGCTGGCCGGGACGAACCCCGTGCGCACGTAGGTGTCGTCCACCTCGGACATCGGGTGCTCGCCGTTGACCTCGAGGTAGCGGCGCCGCACCTCCGCAGCGGCCGGCCCGCCAGGCGTCAGACCCGGGTCATCTCCCACACGGTCAAACATGCCATGAGCAGGCACACGGCCGCACCCAGGTAGTGGAGCACGCTGAGCCTGACCCGGCTCAGCAGCACCCGCCCGACGATCACGGCCAGGCCGCTGACGGCGAGCAGGGCGCCCCAGGCGCCGATGAAGACGCTCACCGGGTCGTCGTACTTGGCGACCAGGGACAGGGTCAGCAGCTGCGACAGGTCGCCCCACTCGGCGGCGAAGAGCACCAAGAAGCTGGTGAGGATCACCTTGAGGCCCTGCGCCTCGCCGGCCTTCGCGGCGAAGTCCTCCTCCTCGTCCGCCTCGGCGGCGTCGGCGGAACGGGCCTCGCGCAGCAGGACCACTGCACCGATCAGGAACATCAGGGCGGCCGCGACGTGGACCACTGTCTCGGGCAGGAAGCTGGCGGCCTTGCCGAGCAGGACGGCGATGAGGGTCTGGACCAGGAAGGCCAGGCCGACACCGATCCACACGAACAGCGGCCGGAACTTGGTCGAGAGGACCAGGGTCGCGATGAAGGTCTTGTCCGGCAGCTCCACCACGAAGATGGCGGCGAAGGTGAGGGCGACGACGACGAGATCCACCGGCACAGCCTAGGTGGGCGTTCGGCCGAGCAGCGCCCGGGTGGCGGCGATGGCGTCGGCGAGCACGTCGTTGGCCGGGCGGCCCAGCGCGGTCGCGGCCCGCGCGACGTCCTCCCACTCGGGCTGGGCGTTGACCACCTCACCGGCGTGCCGGGCCAGCTTGACCGCGATCTCCTGGCCCGCGACCTCGACGGCCACCATCTCGCGGTCGAGCGCGTGCTTGGCCAGCCGGGTCTCGCGGACGCCGATCGTCGAGGTGTGTCGCCACAGCGCCTCGCGCACGTCCTCGGCGCGCGTCGACGAGGTGAGCACCGAGAGCGTGTGGGCCGGACGCCCCTTCTTCATGAGGATGGGGGTGAGCCACGCGTCGCTGGCCCCCGCGGCGAACAGTGCCGTGATGACCGACGGCCAGACGCGGGGGTCGAGGTCGTCGATGTTGGACTCGATGAGCAGCGGTCCCGCGTCCGGGGCGGGGGAGCTGCCGGTGAGGATCCGCAGCACGTTGGCGTGGGTGTCCGGGTCGCGGCCGCCGGCCCCGATCCCGATCTCCGCCACCGTCATGGCCGGCTGTGGTCCCCAGGAGTCGGCGAGGGTGGTCAGCAGCGCCGCGCCGGTGGGTGTGCAGGACTCGGCGCTGCCGGGACCGGCGAGCGACGGTACGCCGCGCAGCAGCTCGGCCACCGCGGGCGGCGGCACCGGCATCGTGCCGTGCGCCCCGCGGACGGTCCCGGTCCCCACCGCCACGGGCGAGACCACCACGGGCCCGCCGACGTGCGTGGCCAGCCAGGCGAAGCCGGCGCACACGCCCACGACGTCGGCGATCGCGTCGAGCGCCCCGACCTCGTGGAAGGCGACGTCGAGCGGGTCGGCGCCGTGCACCCGGGCCTCGGCGACCGCGAGGCGCTCGAAGGTACGGCTCGCACTCTCGCGGACGTCCTCCTCGAGCTCGGCCCGCTGGAGCAGGCCGCGGATGTCGCGCCAGCTGCGGTGGTGCTCGCTGTCGGCGATCTCGACGTGGCAGCGCGTGGCGGCGAAGCCGTTGCGGCTGACGGTCTCCGGGGCCAGCGCGATCGGCTCGGGTGCGACCGCGTCGACCGCGCTGCGCACGACGGCGAGGGGCACCCCGGCCCCGAGGAGGGCGCCGAGCAGCATGTCGCCGCTGGCACCGGCGGACGCGTCGACCCAGACGGTCATCGGGTCGCCCCGTCGGTGGGGCCCGCAGGAGTCCCGACCCGACGGGCGATGCGGGCGGCGGCCACACCGGCGCCGTACCCGTTGTCGATGTTGACCACCGTCACGCCGGGGGCGCAGGAGTTGAGCATGCCCAGCAGGGCGGCCAGGCCGCCGAAGGAGGCGCCGTACCCGATGCTGGTGGGGACCGCGATGAGCGGCGTCCCGGTGAGGCCGCCGACCACGGACGGCAGGGCGCCCTCCATGCCGGCGACGACGACGAGGCAGTCGACCTCGTCGAGCCGGTCCCGCACCGCCATCAGTCGGTGCAGGCCGGCCACGCCGACGTCGCGGATCTCGACCGGCTCCGAGCCGTGGCAGGCGACGGTGAGCGCCACCTCGGCGGCGACCGGGGCGTCGGAGGTGCCGGCGCTGACGACCCCGACCCGACCGTGCGGGACGGGCAGCGGGCCCAGGGTGGCCGCGCGGGCGGTCTCGTGGACCGTCGCGCCGGCGTCGCGGGCGGCCTCCATCGCCTCGGGGGAGAGGCGGGTGGCCAGCACGGCGCGGTCGGGGTGGCTCGCGTGCAGGGTGGTCAGGATCGCGGCCACCTGCTCGGGGGTCTTGCCGGCGCCGTACACGACCTCCGGGTCACCGGTGCGGGCCGCGCGCTCGAGGTCGACGCGCGCGAAGCCGAGGTCGGCCGTGCGCTGGTCGGGACCGGGGGTCTCACTCACGCGCACAACGCTAGCGCCGTGCCCGCCGGTGGTGGAGGGCGCCCGCGCCACTCCCGGTCGAGGCCGGCGTCCCGCCACCGCCGGTCGAGGCGGGCGTCGGTTCCCGGGGCGACGCACCAACTGGCGGCGTACGACGTGTCTCGGGGGACTCGCGAGCGGGGGCGCGCCAACTGGCGGCGTACGACAGGGGTATCGGCCTCAGACCTGTCGCCCGCCGCCAGTTGCGCCGAAGGGCCTGTCGCCAGCCGCCAGTTGCGCCTGAGTGGAGCCGGCCGCCGCCGTTGGTTGAGGAGGGAGCCCCCCGGACTCCTACCCCGCCCGGAAGGCGTCGGCCGGGTAGACCCCCAGCACCTTGACCTCGGTCGTGAAGAACTCCAGCTCCTCGAGCGCGTTGCGCACGCCCGGGTCGTCGGGATGGCCGTCGACCTCGGCGAGGAACTGGGTCGCGGTGAAGTGGCCGTCCACCATGTAGCTCTCCAGCTTGGTCATGTTGACGCCGTTGGTCGCGAAGCCACCCAGCGCCTTGTAGAGCGCGGCCGGCAGGTTGCGGACGTTGAAGATGAAGGTGGTGACGATGGGCCCGTCGCCCCGCGGCGCCTCGTCGTAGTCCCGCGACAGGACGATGAAGCGGGTCGTGTTGTGGTCCTCGTCCTCGATCTCGTCGCGCAGCACCTCCAGGCCGTAGATCTCCGCGGCCAGTGGCGGTGCGATCGCTGCCTGGGTGGGGTCGGCGGCCTCGGCGACCTCCCGGGCCGCCCCGGCGGTGTCGCCGGACACGATCGGGGTCAGCCCGAGCTCGCGGATCACCCCGCGGCACTGTCCGAGGGCGTGCACGTGGCTGTGCACGGTCCGCAGCCCGGCCACGTCGGCACCCGGGGTGGCCATCAGGGCGAACTGGATGCGCAGGAACCGCTCGCCCACGATGTGCAGGCCGCTGGTCGGCAGAAAGTGGTGGATGTCGGCGACCCGGCCGGCGATGGAGTTGTCGATCGGGATCATCGCCAGGTCGGCGTCACCGTTCTCGACGGCCGCGAACGCGTCCTCGAACGACGCGCAGGGCAGCGCCTCCCAGTCGGGGTAGGCCTGCTGGCAGACCAGGTGGGAGTTGGCCCCCGGCTCGCCCTGGTAGGCGATCCGCCGGGCGCCCCGGCTCGAGGCGGTGCTGGGCGCGATGGACGTCACGGCTCGGAGTCTGGCACGCGGTCCCGTGTCGCGACCGCCTCGTCTCAGCGCCCGCCATAGGGTCGGCCCCGTGTGGATCCTCGCCTCGATCGCCCTCGTGCTCGCCCTCCTCGCCGTCGTGCTCGCCGTCGTCGCGCTGCGTCGTACGGCGGCCGCCGGCGCTCGTCCGTCGGCCGACGCCCTCCCCGAGGACGTCCACGGGCTGCGGCAGGAGGTCGCAGCGCTCAAGGCTGAGGCCGGCGACGCGCTGCGCCACCTCTCGGTCGTGCGGTACGACGCCTTCGGCGACGTGGGCGGTCACCTCAGCTGGAGCCTCGCGCTGCTCGACGACGCCGGCCACGGCGTGGTCCTGACCTCGATCCACGGGCGCAGCGAGGCCCGCACCTACGCCAAGAACATCACCGGCTGGACCTGCGAGCAGCCGCTCTCGCCCGAGGAGGACGAGGCGATTGCCCACGCCCGAGGCTGACGCGTCGGCACCGCGGTCCTGCGCCTCGCCAAACGCGTCCACCTCCGGGTAGTCCGTGATCCGTGACGTTCGGACCCCGAAACGGCCGCGACAGGCGTCCGAACGTCACGGACTACCCCGAAAAGGGCGTCAGCGCTGCCCCTCGTCAGCGGGGGACGCGGACCAGCAGCCGCCCGTGCACGCACGACATCCGCAGCTCGCGACCGGCCCCGATCGAGTCGCCGTCGAGCTGGCGGGGGGTGTCGGAGGAGGCGCGCAGGACGACCCGCTGCCCGGTCATCCGGTTGATCAGCTCGTCGGTCTTGGCGCGCTTGGCCAGCACCCGCACGGCCAGCGGGATCCAGGACAGGAAGCGCTTGGGGTGCAGGATCACCACGTCGAGCACGCCGTCGTCGATCGCCGCGTCCGGCAGCAACGGCATGCCGGCCTGGAGGTAGCCGACGTTCCCGACGACGACCGTGCGGGCCCGGTGGACCGTGGGCTCCTCGTCGTCGACCTGCACCTCGATCTTCACCGCGGGGAACATCAGCGACCGGAGCCCCGAGATGACGTAGGCCAGCCAGCCGACCCGGGCCTTGATGTCGTCGTTGACCCCCTCCATCAGCGCGGCGTCGAAGCCCATGCCGGCCATCACCATGAAGTGGGTGTCCTCGATCCCGTCGCCGCTCACGTCGACGAGGTCGATGGCCCGGTCCTGGCCGTTGAGGGCCACGTCGATCGCCGAGCGGATGTAGAGGGGGATGTCGAGGTTGCGGGCGAGCAGGTTGCCGGTGCCGGCGGGGATGATCCCGACCGGGATGCCGGTGCCCGCCAGCTCGGCGCACACCTCGCGGACGGTCCCGTCGCCGCCGCAGACCAGGACGAGGTCCGCCCCCTCGACGGAGGCCTTCTCGGCCATCCCGGTGCCCGGGTCCTCGATGGTCGTGTAGTGCCAGCTCGGCTCCGACCACCCGGACTCGGCGGCCATCGAGGTCACGATCGCGCGGAACGCCCCGACGTCCTCGACCTTGATCGGGTTGAGGACGACCGCGAGCCGACGCTCGCTCTCGAAGACCTCCGGGAGCGGCACCTCGTGGACGGCGTGGCCGCGGGGCAGGGGGTTGACCAGCGCGATGAACAGCAGCGTCACGGCCAGGCCGAGGAGCGACCCGCCGACCACGTCGGTCGGGTAGTGCCGCCCGAGCATCACCCGGTCGGCCCAGGTGACGAGCACGAGCAGCACGCACCCGGCGTACGCCCAGCGGCGCAGGCCGGAGCGGCGCAGCAGCATCAGCGCCAGCAGGGCCAGGATGGCGGCGTACGCGGTGACGGACGAGGCGTGGCCCGACGGGAACGACTTGCTCTCCAGGAAGTCGGACGAGATCTGCCACTCGGGGCGGGACCTCGCGAGGGTCAGCTTGAGGCCGGTGGTGATCAGCGACGTCGTGATCATCACGAGCACCGTGAACAGCGCGGCCCGACGGTGCTTGTTGTAGAGCAGCGCGCCGGCCAGCAGCACCGTGAGCACGGTCATCCCGATGGTGCCGAACGCGTGCTCGAAGACACTGAGGAAGGTCAGCAGGTGCTGGTGGCCGTCGGCCCAGTCCTCGGCGTTGCGGCCCCAGGTGTCGATGCTGTCGAGCGGGGAGCGGTCCTGCTGGGCCACCATCCACGCGATCACGGCGAAGGCGAGGGCGAAACCGGCAGCCCAGAGGAGGGTCACGTGGCGGGGGCGGTCGAGCACCGCGCCAGTATGCCGGGCTMCTGCGGATAGCCTCTCCTTTGTGATTGACCCCCGCCTGCTCCGAGACGATCCCGACCGCGTGCGCGCCGCCCAGGCCAAGCGCGGACTCTCCCCCGACGTGGTCGACTGGGCCCTGTCCGCCGATGAGTCCCGCCGCGCGGCGATCGCGGCCTACGAGAACCGTCGCGCCGAGCAGAAGGCGATGGGCAAGCAGGTCGCCCAGGCCCAGGGTGAGGAGAAGCAGGCCCTGCTCGCGCAGGTCAAGGACCTCGCCTCGGCCGTCAAGGAGCTCGAGGCCGCCCAGAACGCCGCCGAGCAGGAGTGGGACGACGCGCTGCGCTCGATCCCCAACGTCGCCGCCGACGAGGCCCCGGCGGGCGGGGAGGAGGACTTCGCCACCATCGAGCACGTCGGTACGCCGCGCGAGTTCGACTTCGAGCCTCGCGACCACATCGAGCTCGGCAAGATCCTCGGCGCCATCGACCTCGAGCGCGGCGCCAAGGTGTCGGGCTCGCGCTTCTACTTCCTGACCGGCATCGGCGCCCGCCTCGAGCTGGCCCTGGTCAGCATGGCGATGGACCAGGCCCGCGAGGCCGGCTTCACCCAGGTGATCGCCCCGTCGCTGGTCAAGCCGCGCGCGATGGAGGGCACCGGCTTCCTCGGCCAGGCCGCCGACGACGTCTACCGCATCGAGGGCGAGGACATGTACCTCGTCGGCACCAGCGAGGTAGCCATGGCGGCCTACCACTCCGACGAGATCCTGGACGGCGCGTCGCTGCCGCTGCGCTACGCCGCGTTCAGCCCGTGCTTCCGCAAGGAGGCCGGCTCGCACGGCAAGGACACCAAGGGGATCATCCGCGTCCACTGGTTCGACAAGGTCGAGATGTTCGTCTACACGACGCTCGAGGAGTCGTACGCCGAGCACCAGCGGCTGCTGGCCTGGGAGAAGGAGTTCCTCGACAAGCTCGGGCTGGCCTACCGCGTCATCGACGTGGCGGCCGGCGACCTCGGCCTGTCGGCGATCCGCAAGTTCGACTGCGAGGTGTGGATCCCCACCCAGGGCAAGTTCCGCGAGCTCACCTCGACGTCCAACTGCACCGACTTCCAGACACGTCGCCTCGACACCCGCCAGCGCACGGCCGACGGCATCGCGCCGGTCGCGACGCTCAACGGCACCCTGACGGCCATCACCCGCACGATCGTGGCGATCCTCGAGACGCACCAGAACGCCGACGGGTCGGTCACCGTGCCCGAGGCGCTCCGGCCCTACCTCGGGGGCCTCGAGGTCCTGGAGCCCCTGCAGCCGGTGGGGGACCGCGCGTGAGCGCTTGGGTGCCGCGGCTGGTCGCGCTCGACATCGACGGCACGCTGCTCGCCTGGGTCGAGGGCTCCGGCCAGACCTACGAGCAGGTCTCGCCGGCGCTGTACGACGCCGTCCAGCGCGCCCGGGCCGCCGGCGCCCACATCGTGCTGGCGAGCGGTCGCTCCCCGCACGGCATGACGATGATCGCGGACCTGCTCGACATCCACGACGGTGACCACGAGCCGCTGTGGATCGTGGCGTCCAACGGCGCCGTGGTCTTCCGCTACCCGCCGGTGGTGGTGGTGCACGAGGACACCTTCGACGCCGCGCCCGCGGTCGCCGCCGTGCTCGAGCGCCACCCCAACGCGCTGGTCGCGGTCGAGGAGCGGGGCGTGGGCTACCGCGTCAACCGGCACTTCCCCGAGGGCGAGCTGTCCGGCGAGATTATCATCACCGACGTCGACGAGATCGTCGGCCACCCGGTCAGCCGCGTCATCATCCGCGACCCCGACGCGACCGCCGACGACTTCGTCGAGCTGGCCGACACGCTCGGGCTGCACTCCATCGGCTACGTCGTCGGCTGGACCGCCTGGCTCGACCTCTCCCCGCAGGGCGTGCACAAGGCCTCCGGCCTGCAGCACGTCGCCGACGAGCTCGGCGTCGAGGCCCGCGACGTGCTGGCCATCGGGGACGGTCGCAACGACATCGAGATGCTTCGGTGGGCCGGTCGCGGCGTCGCCATGGGGCAGGCCGTCCAGGAGGTCCGGGACGCCGCCGACTTCGTGACCGACACGGTGTACGACGACGGGGCCGCGGTCGAGCTCTCCCGGTGGTTCGGCGACGGGTCCGGGGTGCCCTCCTCGCCCCACGGGTCCGACTCGTGACGCGACCCCGCCTGGTCGCCACCGACCTCGACGGCACCCTGCTCCACACCGACGGCACCGTCACCGACCGCACCCGAGCGGTGCTCGCGGCGCTCGACGAGCTCGGCGTACCCGTGGTCTTCACCACCGGGCGGCCCATGCGCTGGATGGAGCAGCTGTGGGAGGAGGTCGGTGGGCACGGCCTGGCGATCTGCAGCAACGGCGGCATCGTGTACGACGTCGCCCGCCGCGCCGTCCGGACCGCGCGGACCATCCCCGCCGAGGTGCTGCTGGACGTGGGTGCGGCGATCCGCAGCGAGATCCCGGGGTCCACGTTCGCCCTGGAGAAGACGACCGGCTTCGCGCGCGAGCACGACTTCATGCCGCGGTTGAAGGTCAACACGGTGCCCGACGTCCCCACCGGCACGCTCGAGGAGATCGCCGACGACACGGTGGTCAAGCTGCTCGCACGGCATGACGAGATGGGTCCCGAGGACTACTGGCGGCGCGTCGCGGAGGTCGTCGGGGAGCGGGTCGTCACCACCTGGTCGTCGACCGGGACCCTCGTGGAGATCAGTGCGGCAGGGGTCACCAAGGCCACCACGCTGGCGACCCTGGTCGCCGAGCTCGGCGCGAGCCCCGACGAGGTGATCGCCTTCGGCGACATGCCCAACGACCTGCCGCTGCTGGAGTGGGCCGGGACGTCGTACGCGATGGCCAACGGGCACGCGACGGTGATCGCGCTGGCCGACCACACGGCTCCTCGCAACGACGAGGACGGCGTCGCCGAGGTGCTCAGCCGGGTGTTCGACCTGTCGGTAGGGTGACGCGCATGTCCTCCCGCCTCCCGGCCGTGCTGCCGCGCCTGCTGCGCGCGCTCCTGGCCTGCGTGTTCGTGGTGGGCGGCATGGTGCTGGCCGTGCAGGCGCCGGCCTCGGCGTGCACCTGCCAGCCGGCCGACGCCGAGCGCCAGACGTCCCGCGCGGACGCCGTGTTCATCGGCACGGTCGACGGGGTCACCCAGGTCGACCAGCAGTACGAGATGGCCGTGACCGCCACCCGGGTCTACAAGGGCACCGTCGAGCGCAGCACGAGCGTGACGACGGCCCGCCAGACCACCGCGTGCGGGATCGGCGAGCCCAAGCCGGGCAACGACTACCTCTTCATCGTGCGCGGGGACGCCCCGCCGTACGTCGCCAACAGCTGTGACGGCACCGGTCAGGTCAATGCCGACCGTGTGGCCCAGATCGAGGGCATCCTCGGCACCGGTCAGGCCGTGCTGCCGCCCCCGCCCCCGACGGCCACGCTCACCCGCGTCGAGGAGTCACCACCCGCGTCGCTGGCACGGCTGGCGGCGCCCGGGGCCGCGTTGTTCATCCTCAGCCTGCTCGGACTCGTCGTCGTCGCACGGCTGGGTCGCCGGGGCTGACGCCCTCCGGGGGCGGGCTCAGAGGTACATCCCGCCGGACTCGCCCGGGGCCGACGGCTCGCCGGTCGGCATGGTCGGCATCCCCTGGGGCTGGGAGGCGGCCTGACCGTCGGGGTGCATGCCCGGGGGCAGCGCGCGGCGCATCTGCTCGAGCTGGCCGCGGGCGGCCATCTGCTGGGCGTAGATCGCGGTCTGGATGCCGTGGAACAGCCCCTCGAGCCAGCCCACGAGCTGGGCCTGGGCGATCCGCAGCTCGCCCTCGGAGGGGGTGCTGTCCTCGGTGAAGGGGAGCGTGAGGCGGTCGAGCTCCTCGACCAGCTCGGGCGCGAGCCCGGCCTCGAGCTCCTTGATGGAGGCCTGGTGGATCTCCTTGAGGCGGTTGCGGCTGGCCTCGTCGAGGGGAGCCGCCTTCACCTCCTCGAGCAGCTGGCGGATCATCGAGCCGATCCGCATGACCTTGGCGGGCTGCTCGACCAGCTCGGTGATGTGTCGCTGGCCGTCCTCGGACTGCTCGGCGTCGGCGGCGGGCATCGGGGGGAGCGCGCTGACCGGGATCGTCCCGACGGGGCGTCCGTCGGGGCCGACCACGACCACCTGCTCCTCGCCGGAGGGGTCGTCGTGGCCCGGCTGGTGCTGGGGGCTGCCCTGCTGATCGCTCATGCCGTCCACCCTAGCCGCGGGTCGCACGCGTGCCCCGGGCCCTGCTGACGACCCCGGGGCGCCCGGCCGGTCCTCAGAGGGTGAGCACGATCTTGCCGATGTGGTCGCTCGACTCCATCAGGGCGTGCGCGGTCGCGACGTCCTCGAGCGGCATCGTCGTGTGCACGATCGGACGGACCGTGCCGTCGGCGACGAGGGGCCAGACGTTCTCCACCACGGAGGCGCAGATGGCGGCCTTGTCGTCGGTCGGGCGGGCCCGCAGCGAGGTGGCGATCACGGCGCCGCGCTTGCGGAGCAGCGCGTTGATGTCCAGCTCGCCCTTGGCGCCGCCCTGCATCCCGATGATGACCAGGCGGCCCTCGGTGGCCAGCGCGTCGACGTTGCGCCCCAGGTAGGAGGCGCCCATGTTGTCCAGGATGACGTCGGCGCCCCCGTCGTGCTTGACCACCTCCACGAAGTCCTCCTCGCGGTAGTTGATCGTCACGTCGGCGCCCAGCTCGGCGCAGGCCGCGAGCTTCTCGGCGCTGCCGGCCGTGGCGAAGACCTTCGCCGACGTCGCGGTGGCCAGCTGGATGGCCATGGTGCCGATGCCGCCGGAGCCGCCGTGCACCAGGAACCGGTCGCCCGGCTGGAGCCCGGCGACCATGAAGACGTTGGACCACACGGTGCAGGCCACCTCGGGCAGCGCCGCCGCCTCGACGAGCGAGATCCCGGCGGGCACCGGCATGAGCTGCCCCACGGGCACCACGACGTACGCCGCGTAGCCACCGCCGGCGAGCAGTGCGCAGACCTCGTCGCCCACGGCCCAGCCCTCGACGTCCTCACCGAGTGCCGCGACGGTGCCGCTGCACTCCAGCCCGATGACGTCGGAGGCTCCGGGGGGAGGGGGGTAGAAGCCCTGGCGCTGCAGGGTGTCGGCGCGGTTGACGGCGGTGGCCGCTACGGCGACCAGGACCTCGCCGGGACCGGGCGTCGGGTCGGGCACCTCGCCCACGGACAGGACCTCGGGACCTCCGGTGCCGGAGGCGATGACGGCTCGCATGGGTCCACCATGCCAGCCCGTCCGGAAGCCGGGCCGGCAGGTCGGTCGACCTACTCCTCCTCGAAGTCCTCGCCCGTGTGGTCGACGGTCGAGTCGTCGGGGACCTCGTCGTCGACGTCGTCGGGGTCCGGGGCACCGGCGGGGCGCTCCCAGCGCTCGGCGAGGCCCTGGGCGAGGGCGGCCAGGCGCTCGATCTCCTCCGGGTCGGCGTCCCGGGCGCCGACGGCCACCCCGAGCAGGTAGGCGGTGACGGGCGCCGCGGTCTTCTGCACGTTCCTGGCCGAGGTACGCGCCAGGTCGAGCACGAGGCCCTCGTCCACCTCGGTCTCGACGTCGAGCACGTCGCACAGCTCATCGATCCAGTCGTGGAGGTTCACACCCTCAATCTCCACCCGGGAGGATTCGGCGTGCAAGTACCTTGCCGACGTCGCCCGCGTGTCACGCCTGCAGGTCGCGCCAGTCCGCCCAGGTGTCCACGTCGCGCGCCTCCGCGCCGTCGGCCGGCACGTCCGCGAGATCCAGGTCGACCAGGAGGGCACGCAGGGACATCCCGTGCTGGTGCTCGAGGTCGGGCCGCACGGCAGCGAGACGGTCGGCGTGGATGACACCCGCGAGCTGTCGGCGCCCGTCGGGATCCACCAGGAAGGCGCCGTCCCGCCCGGACGCCGCGTCCCGGAGTCGTCGCACCGTGTACGCCGTCACGTGCGGCATGTCCACCGCCAGCACGCCGACCAGGGACGGCGTGCGCAGCAGGGCGTCGACGCCGGTGAGCAGCCCGGCCACGGGGCCGCCGCTGGGTGGGTCCTCGCGGGTGAAGGTCACCGGACGCGACGTCGGCACCGACCGGGGGCCGACCACGACCACCTCGTCGGCGTCGAGGAAGGCGTCGACGGTGCGGTCCAGCAGGGTCCGCCCGCGGAGCTCGAGCCCGGCCTTGTCGATGCCGTCCATGCGTGCCGCCGTACCGCCCGCGAGGACGACCCCGCAGAAGCCCGCCGCGCCCACGTCCAGTGCCATGCCGCCGAGTCTCCCAGCGGTGTCCTCCCGGCGGGGTCCCGGTGCCCCGCGCGGTAACCTTCGGGCCGTGTCTTCCCCTTCTCGGGGGCCCGTGAAGGGCCGCCGCATCGCCGAGAGGCCGCCGTCGAGGTGGCGTCCCGGTCCGTCGACGAGCGCCGGGACCGGGCCCCACGAGCCCCCCGGTGAGCCGATCCGGGAGGAGGCCCGTCCGCGTCCCGAGGACAGGCCCGCTCGCGGGACCGAGTCCTCGGCAGCGCCCGTCGAGCCGCAGGTCGCCCCTCCGCCCCATCGCCCGGTGGGCGACCGCCCGGCCGACCCTGCGGCACCCCCGTCCGACCCGGACCCCGAACCGGAGGTCTCTCCTCGCACCCGCGGGCTGCTGTGGCTGCTGGCCGGGCTGGTGCTGCTGGCCGGGGTGGCGGTGCTGGTCACGTCCGCGGCGGGCCTGGGGCCGGAGTGGATCGACGGCGCCGGCGCGATCGCCGTGGCCACGGTCCTCTGCTGGGCGCTGGCGGTGCGCACCGGTGGCCGCCCGTGGGTCACGGTCGTCCTGGCGCTGGCGATCGGTGTCCTCGCGGTCACCGTCGACACCCCCGTGCTGCGCACGGGTGCCGCGGTCCTGACCTCCGTAGCGGGCGGCGTGCTGGCGGTGATGCTGACCGTCCCCGCGGCCACCTACTGGCGCGCCTGCCGCGAGGTCCTCGTCGCCACCGTCCTGGCGGGAGTCACCGCGCTGGCGGTGGTCGGCTTCGAGCCCACGGTCACGGTGCCGCGCTTCGACTACGCGTCGCTGCTGCTGGGGCTGCTGCTGGTCTTCGCCCTCGTCTACCGCCTCGGTGCCGGTCTCCACGGCCTCGGTCGGCGCGGCCTCGTCGCGGTCCTGGTGGGCGCGGTCCTCCTGGTCCTCACGCTGGCCTACGCCGAGCTCCTGCGTCGGTACGGCGCGGGGTCGGTCGTGCAGTCCGCCCTCGACTTCGTCGACTGGACCACCGAGCGGATCGGAGCCTTCCCGCGCCCGCTCGTGGTGCTCCTCGGCATCCCGGCGCTCGTGTGGGGCACCCACATGCGTGCCCGCCGTCGCCAGGGCTGGTGGGTCTGCGCCTTCGGCGTCACTGCCACGATCCCGCTGTCCCAGGGCCTGCTCGACCCCGACGGCAGCTTCCTCGAGGCCGGGCTGCGGGCGGCGTACTCACTCGTCCCCGGCCTGCTGCTCGGCTATCTCGTGGTGCGCGTCGACCTCGCCCTCACCGGTCCCCGCGGTCGTCGCGGACGACGCGCGGAGGAGGCCGAGGCACACCGCCCCGAGCCCTCGCGCCTCGCGGAGCTCTGAGTACGCCCCGGTAACGGCTAGGTTCGCTCGCATGGCCCGCTCCCAGTCCACCGAGATCCTCGCCGAGATGGTGGCCAACGTCCTTGTCGTGTCCTGCGAGGTCGGCGACACCATCGCCCAGGGGGACACCGTCATCCTGCTGGAGTCGATGAAGATGGAGATCCCGGTCCTCGCCGAGCGCGCGGGCATGGTGACCGCCATCAAGGTCACTGCCGGCGACGTCGTCCAGGAGGGCGACCCGCTCGTCGTCCTGGACTGACTGCGTCACCGCCGGGTCGCGTGCGGCACAGTAGGCCCCATGCTGATCCGCGGTGCAGTCCTGGAGTCGATCGGGGCCTCGCGCCCCTACGCCGAGTCCCGTCCCCTCACCATCAGTGAACTCGAGCTGGACCCGCCCGGACCCGGCGAGCTGCTCGTGCGGGTGGAGGCTGCCGGCCTGTGCCACTCCGACCTCTCGGTCGTCGACGGCAACCGGGTGCGCCCGGTGCCCATGCTGCTCGGGCACGAGGCCGCGGGGCGGGTCGTCGAGGCCGGACCCGGGACGACGGTGCAGGTCGGCACCCGGGTGGTGATGACCTTCCTGCCGCGCTGTGGCGAGTGCGCTGCGTGTGCCACCGACGGGCTCGCCCCGTGCGTCCCGGGCAGCGCGGCCAACAACGCCGGCCACCTCATCGGCGGAGCCCGGCGGTTGCACCGCGACGGCGCCGACGTGTTCCACCACCTCGGGGTCTCCGGCTTCGCCGACCACGCGGTCGTGCACGAGACGTCCGTGGTGGCCGTGGACGACGACGTTCCCGCCGAGATCGCCGCGGTGCTCGGGTGCGCCGTCCTCACCGGTGGGGGCGCGGTCCTCAACGCCGGACGGCCCACGCCGGGGCAGACCGTCGCCGTGGTGGGCCTCGGGGGAGTCGGGATGGCCGCGGTGCTCACCGCGCTCGCCCAGGACGGCGTACGCGTCGTCGGTGTCGACACGCTGCCGGAGAAGCTCGAGACCGCCCGGCGCCTCGGCGCCCACGACGCGCTCACCCCCGACGAGGCGATCGCGCAGGGGCTCAAGGCCGAGGTCGTCATCGAGTGCGTCGGTCGCGCCCGCGCCTTCGAGGCGGCGATCRACCTCACCGCACCCGGCGGACGGACCGTCACCGTGGGCCTGCCCGCCCCTGACGACACGGCCACCGTCTCGCCGCTCGCGCTGGTCGCCCAGGGCCGCACCATCATCGGCAGCTACCTCGGGTCGGCCGTCCCGAGCCGCGACATCCCTGTCTTCGCCGCCCTGTGGCGCGCCGGACGGCTGCCGGTCGAGCACCTCGTGTCGTCCCACGTCGCGCTCGAGGACATCAACGAGGGCATGGACCAGCTCGCCGACGGTCACGCGATCCGCCAGGTCATCCTCTTCGACTGAGGGCGTGCGGGCCGATCAGCCGGTCGACTCCTCCGGGCGCCCGTCCTGCGCCCACCGGGTGTGGAACGTGCCCTCGCGGTCGACCCGCTCGTAGGTGTGCGCGCCGAAGTTGTCGCRCAGCGCCTGGATGAGCGCCGCCGGCAGCCGGTCGCGCCGCAGGCCGTCGAAGTAGGCCAGCGACGAGGAGAACGCCGGGGTCGGTACGCCGCCGCGCGCCGCGGTCGCTACCACCTCGCGCCAGGCGTCCACGCCGTCCTTCACCGCGTCGGCGAAGTACGGCGTGGTGAGCAGCGTGGTGAGGTCGGGCTCGTCGGCGTACGCCTCCTTGATCCGGTCCAGGAACTGCGCCCGGATGATGCAGCCGCCACGCCAGATGGTGGCGACCTCGCCGAGGTCGATGTCCCAGCCGTGCGCCTCCGCGCCCGCCGCGATCTGGTCGAACCCCTGCGCATAGGCGACCACCTTGGAGGCGTAGAGCGCCGCGCGGACCTGGTCGACGAAGGTGTCGCGGTCGACGTCCACGCGCTGCGACTCCGGGTCGGTGGCGAAGACCTTGCGGGCCGCGGCGCGCTGCTCGGTGTGGCCCGACAGCGAGCGGGCGAAGGTCGCCTCGGCGATGCCGGTGACCGGTACGCCGAGCTCGAGGGCGTTCTGCACCGTCCAGCGGCCGGTGCCCTTCTGCTCCGCGGCGTCGCGCACGACGTCCACGAACGCGTGGCCGGTCTCGGCGTCGGTGTGGCGGAGCACGTCGGCGGTCATCTCGATGAGGAACGACTCGAGGTCGCCGCCGTTCCACTCCTCGAAGATGTCCGCGACCTGCGCGGGCTCCAGGCCGAGCACCGAGCGCAACAGGTCGTAGGACTCCGCGATGAGCTGCATGTCCGCGTACTCGATGCCGTTGTGCACCATCTTCACGAAGTGGCCGGCGCCGTCGGGGCCGACGTGGGCGCAGCAGGGGGTGCCGTCCACGACCGCGGCGATGGACTCGACCACCGGGCGCAGCCGCTCGTAGGCGTGCTCCGAGCCGCCGACCATGATCGAGGGGCCGTTGAGCGCTCCCTCCTCGCCGCCCGAGACGCCCATGCCGACGAAGTGCAGGCCCTTCTCGGCCAGCGCCTCCTGGCGTCGGACCGTGTCGGTGAAGTGCGCGTTGCCGGCGTCGACGACGATGTCGTCCTCGTCCAGCAGGGGCACCAGCTCGTCGATCACGGCGTCGGTGGCCTCGCCGGCCTTGACCATGATGACGATGGCGCGTGGCTGCGCGACGGCGGCGACGAGCTCCTCCAGCGACTCGGCGCCGACGAAGTCGCCCTCGTCGCCGACGTCGTCGAGCAGCGCGGTCATCCGCGCGGTCGTGCGGTTGTGCACCGCGATGGTGTGGCCGTTCCGGGCGATGTTGCGGGCCAGGTTGCGCCCCATGGTCGCCAGGCCGGTGAGGCCGATGGTCGCTCGAGCGTGCTCGTTGGACATGTCTCGCCCAACCTCTCCGGGCGCGGACCTATTCCGTGCGTCACCCACCGCGGGGCACGCTGGGCACAGGCCCGGGCGCGCACAGGACGCCGGCCCTTGAGCACGAGCGGGAGCACGGAGGGACGATGACGCACGACTTCGACGCGGACTACTGGGAGACCCACTGGCGGGAGGTGGGAGGGGACGCCTCACGCCGCAAGGCCCCCGCCAACCCGTACGTCGCCTCCGGCACGGCGGGCCTCGCGCCGGGCACCGCGCTGGACGCCGGGTGCGGCGAGGGGGCCGAGGCGATCTGGCTCGCCGAGCACGGCTGGCAGGTCACCGCGGCGGACATCTCCGCCGAGGTCCTGGCCCGGGCGGCCGACCGTGCCGCGGCGAGCGGATCGCCGGACCGGGTGGAGTGGGTCCGCGCCGACCTGGGCACCTGGGAGCCGCCGCGGCAGTACGACCTGGTGACCACGCACTACGCCCACCCCGCCATGCCCCAGCTGGCGTTCTACGAGCGCATCGCCGCCTGGGTCGCGCCGGGCGGGACCCTGCTCGTCGTGGGACACCTCCAAGACACCGACCATGCGCAGGGACACGGCCACGGACACGGGCACGGACACGGACACGGCCAGGGGGAGGGTCACGGGCACGGCGACGGCGACGGGCGGCCGCCCGAGGAGGCGACGGTGACCGCCGCGAGCGTGGTCGGCCGACTCGACCCGACGCTCTGGGAGGTCGTCTCCGCGGACGAGCACGAGCGGGACGTCGGGGACGGCGCCCGCGAGCTGCACGACGTCGTCGTACGAGCACGGCGCCGGGCGTCCGGCGGCACCTGAACCCGGCCTCACGACGGAACATCCGACCGCCCAGGGCCGTCAGATCCTCCGCGGGACGGCCAGCCAGCCCCTTGGGAACGCGGCCTCACCCCGCACGGGTGATCTCCTCGCGCCGTCGGAGGTGCTTCCGTGGACGGGTTCGCGAGAAGCTCCCGGCCGAGAGGAACCGCGAGATGAGTGAGGTCGACGCGACGACGGCGAAGGCAGCCACCGGAGTCCTGGTGGCCACCTGCGTCTCCACCCTGGTGGTCAACGCCAACACCTCCGCGGTGAGCATCCTGCTCCCCGCGATCAGCGCGGACACCGGCATGTCGGTCGACACGCTGCAGTGGGCCGTCACGGGCTACTCCCTGGTCGGCGCCGCCGTGATCGTGACCTCGGGGTCGCTGGGCGACGTCTTCGGCCGCAAGCGGGTCTTCCAGCTCGGGCTCCTGCTCTTCGTCGCCTCCTGCGTGCTCATCGCCCTCGCCAACTCGGGGGGCATGGTGATCGCGGGACGGCTGATCCAGGGCGCGGCCGGCTCGACGATCCTGGCCTGCGGCCTGAGTCTGCTCACCGTCGCCAACAGCGGATCGGCACAGGTGCGGGCGGTGTCGCTGTGGGGTGCCGCCGCGGCCGTCGGCGCCGCGGCCGGACCGCTGGTGGGGGGCGTGCTCGTCGACGTCGCCGGGTGGCAGGGGCTGTTCTGGATCGACGCCGTGATCGCGGTCCTCGTCGTGCTGCTCACGGCCGCCACCGTCTCGGAGTCACGTGACCCGGACCGGCCACCCACGATCGACTACGCCGGCTCCGCGCTGGTGGCGTTGACCCTCGCCCCCCTGATCCTCGCCCTGAGCAAGGGCAGCGACTGGGGGTGGCTGTCGTTCGGCACCGTCGGCTGCTTCGTGGTCTCGGTGCTCGCAGGCGTCGGGTTCGTCGCCGTCGAGCGACGCGTCGCGCTCCCGCTCCTCGACCTGGCGCTCCTGCGCAACCGGGTGCTGGTCGGGTCGACCATGGCCATCCTCATCGGCGCCGGCACGATCAACGCGCTGATGTTCGTGCTGAGCCTCTACCTCCAGGACCCGAGCACGCTCGGGTTCAGCCCGTTGGACGCGGGCCTCGCCACCCTGCCCGCCACCGTAGGACTGGTGGTCGTCGCGCCCCTGGTTCCCCGACTCGCCACCAAGTTCGGCGGCCGTCAGGTCGTCGGCCTGGGCTTCCTGGTCACCGCACTCGGGTTCTCCGCGGTCGGCTTCGTCGAGTCCTCCTGGCAGTACGGCGTCTTCGTGCTGCCGTTGCTCGCCATCGCCGTCGGCATGGGCCTGTCCAACGGCCCGGCGTCGGCGGCCTCGACCGCCTGCGTGCCGCCCGCGCAGGTCGGCTCGGCGTCCGGGGTCTCGAACATGGCGCGCTACGTCGGTGCCGCCGTCGCGACGGCGCTGGCCGCGACGATCTACAGCTCGGTGACCGCCAACCGGATCGCCGACGGGTCCTCCGACGCCGACGCCCTGGCCTCGGGCCTGTCGGCGACGTCGTGGCTGATGGCCGTGTTCAGCTTCGCCGGCGTCCTCATGGCCGTCCTCATGGGAAGGAGGTTCCGCGCCTCGCAGGGCACGCTCGGCGATGTCGCGGCCGCCGCATCCGCCCACACCCACACCCTGCCGACCACGGCCAGCGGGGCGGCACCGGAGCCCGCCGCCCGGTCCTGACCCGGTTGACCACGAGTACCGAAATGAGCGACAGCCGGACCCAGTGGATCCGGCTGTCGATCGGTCGGCGGTGGCGGTGGGATTTGAACCCACGGTGGGTTTGACCCCACACATCATTTCGAGTGATGCACCTTCGGCCGCTCGGACACGCCACCGCGGGAGAGATTACCGGACGCCGGACGCGGCGCTAAATCGACCTCTGCTCGGCGAAGAACGCGTCCAGCAGGGCGGTCGACTCGGCGGCCAGCACCCCGGCGACGACCTCGGGCCGGTGGTTGAGCCGCCGGTCGCGCACGACGTCCCAGAGGGAGCCCACGGCGCCGGCCCGGTCGTCGTACGCACCGAAGACGACGCGCCCCACGCGCGACAGCACGGCCGCGCCGGCGCACATGGTGCACGGCTCGAGGGTGACGACCAGCGTGCACCCGGTCAGGCGCCACTCGCCGCGCGCGAGGGCGGCGGCCCGCAGGGCGACGACCTCCGCGTGCCCGGTCGGGTCGCCCTCGGCCTCGCGCACGTTGCGGCCCCGGGCGACCACCWCGCCGGCGGGGTCGAGGACGACGGCGCCGATCGGGACGTCACCGGTCGTCACGGCCTCCCGCGCCTCGTCCAGGGCGAGGCGCATCGCGGGCTCCCACATCAAGCGAGGTCCGGGCTCATGCAGAGGTGAAGCCGACGGCGTCGTCGAAGAGCTCGCCGAAGCCGATGCGGCGGGCGATGTCGGAGAGCATCTCGTCGGGGAAGAGCTCACCGTCGTCGAGCAGCACGCCCATGTCCATCGCGTGCATCCCCAGGTCGCCCAGCAGGTCGAGGTCGCCCGCGGGTACCTGCTCGTCCTCGTCGTCGGCGGGGGGCAGGCCGAGGAAGTCGACGGCCGACTGGGCCAGCTCCCACTCCTCCGCCGCGGTCACGTCGGACAGGAGCACGCGCGTGGTCGATCCGGCGACCCGGACGAGGACGAAGAAGTCCTCGTCGACGGCCACCATCCCGAACGCGCCGGTGTCGCCGGAAAGGCGGCGCAGCGCGTGCGCGAGGGAGTCGACCGAGTCGTAGGCGGGCGAGGCGATCTCCTGCACCTGCCACTCGCCGTCGTCGTGGAACGCCGCGAGCGCGAAGTCGATGCCGTCCGACAGCTCAGGCATGAGGGCTCCTTCCGCAGGCTCCGTCCCGACCGGGGTTCCAGCGTCGCAGAAAGCCGACCGTGCGCCAACCCTGTTCTGGCCCGCGACCACTAGGGTTTGCGCCATGCGCACCCACGTCATCGACCACCCGCTGGTGTCCCACAAGCTCACCACGCTGCGTGACGAGGGGACGGACTCCCCGACCTTCCGCCGGCTCACCGACGAGCTGGTGACGTTGCTGGCCTACGAGGCCACCCGCGAGGTCCGCGTCAACGACGTCACCATCCAGACGCCGGTGGCCGAGGCGACCGGCGTCAAGCTGGCCACCCCCAAGCCGCTGGTGGTGCCGATCCTCCGCGCCGGGCTCGGCATGCTGGACGGGATGATGCGGTTGCTGCCCACGGCCGAGGTCGGCTTCCTGGGCATGATCCGCAACGAGGAGACGCTGGCCGCGTCGACGTACGCCGAACGGCTCCCCGAGGACCTGTCCGGTCGCCAGTGCTACGTCCTCGACCCGATGCTGGCCACCGGCGGCACCCTGGCCGCGGCGATCCGCTTCCTCACCGACCGCGGCGCCGACGACATCACCTGCATCTGCCTGCTCGTCGCCCCCGAGGGCGTGGCGGCGCTGGAGAAGGGCCTCGAGGGGCTCGACGTCCCCGTCACCGTGGTGACCGCCGCGATGGACGAGCGTCTCAACGAGAAGGGCTACATCGTCCCCGGACTGGGCGACGCCGGCGACCGCCTGTACGGCGTGGCCCAGTGACCCTCGGGCCCACCCGCCGCCACCGCATCGAACGCACCGTCAACCGGGTGGCCTCCGCGAGCCCGGCCCGGCTCCAGTCGCTCCTCGCCGGCCGCGAGGTCACCAGCGAGGGCCAGCGGCTCAGCCCGCAGTTCGCGCTGGCGCTGCGCGCCCTGTCCTTGACCGGCAAGACGTCGTACGACGCGCTCGACGTGCCGGCGGCCCGGGCGCTGCTGGAGAAGGAGTCCTGGACCTTCACCGGGCCCACCATCGAGGTCGGCGCGGTCCACGACCTGACCCTCGACGAGGACGGCGAGGTGCCCGTCCCGGCCCGCCTCTACCTCCCGGCGGACGAGCCCGGCGGCTTCGGCGGTCCGCCGCCGGTCGTCGTCTTCCTCCACGGGGGTGGCTGGGTCCTCGGCAGTGTCGAGAGCCACGACGCCGTCACCCGGTTCCTGTGCCGCCACGGCCGGTTGGCCGTGCTCTCGGTCGACTACCGCCTCGCCCCCGAGCACCCCTTCCCGGCCGCGGTCGAGGACGCGCTGCACGCCGTGCGGTGGGCCCGCCGCCACGGCGAGGAGTGGGGGTACGACGCCTCGCGCCTCGCGGTCGCCGGCGACTCCGCGGGCGGCAACCTGTCCGCGGTGGCCTGCCAGCAGCTCCGCGGGACCCCGGACATGCCCGACCTCCAGGTGCTGGTCGTCCCCGGTGTCGACTTCACCTCCCGCACGGCGTCGCGGGCGGCGTACGGCGACGGCTTCTTCCTCACCGGCAGCGAGATGGACTGGTACGAGGAGCACTACCTCGGCCCGGACACCGACCGCAGCGACCCCCGGGCCTCGCCGCTGCTGGCCGAGGACCTCTCCGGGCTCCCGCCGGCGTACGTCGCCGTGGCCGGCTTCGATCCGCTGCGCGACGAGGGCGAGGCCTACGCGCGTGCGCTGCGCGACGCGGGCGTGCCGGTCACGCTGCGGCGCCACACCGCGCTGGTGCACCCCTTCATCAACGGCATCTCGATGAGCGACGAGGCGCGCGCCGCGGGCTTCGAGATGGTCGGCGCGATCCGTCTCGGCCTGCGGGCCTGAGGCCCGCCCCCGCGAGGTGGCGGCCAGTCAGGCAGGGGCGTCGGCCACGAGATAGCCGTCCTCGAGGTGCACCGGGATCGGGTCCACGATCTCCATCGCGTCGAGGCCCTCGGGCTCACGGTTCAGGAAGCCGATGAGGCACCACGAGCCGTCGCGACGCTGCACGAGCGGGGCGGCGAACAGGGTCGGGGCGGCGGTGAGGGGGCGGGCGCTCGCCACGTCCCACGGACCCAGCGGTGAGTCACCCGGCACCGACCACGTGCAGTACTCCCCGAAGCGGGCGCGGTGCTTGTCGGTCTGCTCGTCGGGGTGGCAGGTGAAGACGAGCACCCACTGCCCGTCGACCTGCCGGACCTGGAGCACCTCGAGCTGGCCGAAGCCGGTGCCGGACTCGCTCAGGGGTGGCCGCACCTCCCACGTCGCCAGGTCCCGGCTGACGGCGTGGCCGACCACGCCGTCGTCGTTGCGATCGGCCCCCACGCCACGGGCGGTGACCAGCATGTGCCACCCGTCGCCCCCGGGGTCGCGGAGCACCTGCGGGTCGCGCCAGGTCTCGCTGGCCGCGACGTCCGCCGGCTGCGTCTTGTACCAGCGCGGGTCGATGTCCAGCACCGGTGCCGTGCCCAGGCGACGCCAGGTCGTCAGGTCGTCGGACACCGCGACGCCCAGGCGCTGGTCGTTGAGCCCGCCCCCGGTGGAGATGGCGGTGTAGAAGAGGCGCCACCGCCCGTCGTCGTCGCGCACCACGGAGCCGGTCCAGATGGCCAGGTCGTCCCACCCGCCGGGGAGCGGGCCCAGGGCGTCGGGGCACTCGGTCCACGTCACCAGGTCGGGCGAGACGGCGTGGCCGACCACGGCGCGCGTGTGCCGTGACGACGGTCCCGCCTCGGAGCGCTCGGCCTTGAGGAAGAAGAGGTGGTGCTGCTCCCCGTCGTCGACGACCCAGCTGTCCCAGACCCAGTGCGCATCCAGCCTCAGCACGCCGGACCCGTCCCGGGGCGACTGTGCCCGACCATCAGTTGCGGATCGCCAACCCGGTCTCCGGGTCGAAGAAGTGCAGCCGCTCCGCGTCGATCGCGATCTCGACCTGGTCACCCGGGCGCATCCGCGAGCGGGGGCTGAACGACGCCACCCAGATGTTGGCCGTGTGCGCCACCGGCACGTCCTCGATGCCCGCGTCCTCCTCGAGCGCCTTGGTGTCCTCGGTGACCACGCGCGGCGCGTCGACGGGGAAGTGCACGACGATCTCCGAGCCGAGCGCCTCGGTGAGGCTCACCGAGGTGGTCAGCCGTGGCTTGGTGGCGTCCCGGGCGAGGCTGGCGTCCTCCATGTCCTCGCTGCGCAGGCCCACGGCCACGTCGCGACCGGCGTACGACGCCAGCGCGGCCCGGGCGGACGACACCGACTCGGGCACCGGCACGGTCGCGCCGCCGATGCTCACGGTGATGCCGCTGTCGGTGCGCTCCACCCGCCCGAGCGCCATGTTCATCGGCGGGGAGCCGATGAAGCCGGCGACAAAGATGTTGTCGGGGTGGTCGTAGAGGTGCTGGGGTGCGCCGAGCTGCTGGAGCACGCCGGCCTTCATCAGGGCGACCCGGTCGCCCATGGTCATGGCCTCGGTCTGGTCGTGGGTCACGTAGATCGTGGTGACGTCGAGGTCGCGCTGCACCTGGGCGATCTCGGCACGCATCTGCACGCGGAGCTTGGCGTCGAGGTTGGACAGCGGTTCGTCCATGAGGAACACCTGCGGCTCGCGCACGATGGCGCGGCCCATGGCGACGCGCTGGCGCTGCCCGCCCGAGAGCTGCTTGGGCTTGCGGTCCAGGAGCGGACCGAGCTCGAGCATGTCGGCCGCCCGCTTGACCCGCTTGTCGATCTCGGACTTGTCCATCCGGCGGATCTTGAGCCCGTAGGCGATGTTGTCGGCCACGGTCATGTGCGGGTAGAGCGCGTAGGACTGGAAGACCATCGCGATGTCCCGGTCGCGGGAGGCCAGGGTGTTGACGACCCGGTCGCCGATGGTCAGCGTCCCGCTGCTGATGTCCTCCAACCCGGCGATCATGCGCAGGGCGGTGGACTTGCCACAGCCGGACGGGCCGACGAGCACGAGGAACTCGCCGTCGGCGATGTCGATGTCGAGGTCCTTGACGGCGTGGAAGCCGTTCTCGTACTGCTTGTTGACCTTGTCGAGGACTACTTCGGCCACGATCCACTCATCCCTTCACGGCGCCGGCGGTCAGTCCGCCGACGATGTAGCGCTGGAGGTACATGAACAATCCGACCGTCGGCACGGCGAGGATGACGGCGCCTGCCGCGAACTCGCCGAACTGGGCGTTCTTGGTCAGCGGGTCGGCGATCAGCCCGTAGAGCCCGACGGCCGCGGTCTTGGAGTCGTCCTGGCGCAGGAAGATGCTGGCGATCAGGAACTCGTTGATCGCTCCGATGAAACCGAGGAGGCCGGTGATGGCCAGGATCGGCGCCACGAGCGGGAGGATGATGCCGAAGAAGACCTGGAAGTGCGTCGCGCCGTCCATCTTGGCCGACTCGTCGAGGTCCTTGGGGATGGTGTCGAAGAAGCCCTTCATGAGCCAGGTGTTCACGCCGAGGGCGCCGCCGAGGTAGAGGATGATGAGCCCGGCGGCGGTGTTGAAGCCGATCACCGGCCACAGCTCCGTGATGTTGGCGAACATGAGGTAGATGGCGACGATCGCCAGGAACTGCGGGAACATCTGCACGAGCAGCAGCCCCATGAGGCCGGCCCGACGCCCCCTGAACCGGAAGCGCGAGAACGCGAACGCGGCGCAGGCCGAGATGAACATCGAGATCGCAGCCGCGACCGAGGCGATCACCAGGCTGTTGACGAACCAGCGGGGGAACGAGCCGGCGAACAGGTCCTGGTAGTTGACCAGGCTGACCTCCCGGGGGATCAACGTCGACGAGCTGAGGGTGCCGTTGGGGTTCAACGACGCCGACACGACGAAGAGGATCGGGAAGATCGAGAAGGCCAGGGCCAGGATGCCGACCAGGTGGCTCAGCCCCGTGCGCCGGATCCAGCCGCCCTTGGCGGAGCCGTGCCGGACCACCGCGGGGGGATCCTCGGCGTCGGCGGTTGCCGCGGGGGCCTCCGATGTCTTGGATGTCATCAGTTGATCTCCTCCAGGGCCTGGGTGCGTCGGAAGCCGACGATCGAGACGGTGGCCACGATCAGGAAGATGAGCACGGAGATGGCGGCGGCGAACCCGTAGTCGGCGCCGGACCCGCCGAACGCGAGCCGGTAGGTGTAGGTGATGAGGATGTCGGTACTTCCCGCACTCGGGTTGTCGGGCGGGAAGGGACCGCCCCGACTGGTCAGGAAGATCGCCGCGAAGTTGTTGAAGTTGAAGGCGAAGGACGTGATCAGCAGCGGGGCCAGCGCGACCAGCAGCAGCGGGAACGTGATGGTCCGGAAGGCGTGGAACGGCTTGGCGCCGTCGACGCCGGCCGCCTCGACGAGGTCGGAGGGGATCGACTGGAGTGCGCCGGTGATGACGAGGAACATGTAGTTGTAGCCGAGCCACAGCTGGATCAGCAGGATGGCGAACATCGAGCTGGCCGTGCTGCCGAACCAGTTGATGTCGGTCCCCAACATCCGGTTGATCAGCCCGAAGTCCTTGTTGAACATCTCGCGCCAGACGAGGTACATCGCGATGCTGGGCATGGCGTACGGGAGGATGATCAGCGATCGGTAGAGGGTCCGCCCCCGCATCTGCGCGTTGTTGAGCGCGATGRCGACCAGCAGGCCGAGCGCGAACGTGATGGCCACGGTGCCGATCGCGAAGGCGAAGTTCCACACCAGGATCCGCAGGAAGGACGCGCGGATGGTGTCGTCGGTGAAGACCCGCACGAAGTTGTCGAAGCCGACGTTGACCTTCCAGCCCTGCGCGAGGTCGCGCTGCGTGCCGTCGTCGCTGACGAACGAGCCCTCCCCGTCGTTCGCGGTCCACACGCTGCCGGTGGCGGCGTCGGTGATGCAGTCGCACTCCGCGTCGTAGGACTGCTGGGGCGCCCCCTCGAACGCGGCCGACAGGCCCTGGCTCTTGATCGCACCGTCCTCGGTCGGGACGCTGAAGGCGGTGATGTCGTCCTGGCGCGCGTTGACCTCCGGCACCGTCAGCACGGTGTAGTCGTCGGCGCTGGTGATCTTGCCACCGGGGGTGGCGGACTCGAAGGTCCCCTCCTCGAGCGGCTCGAGCCCGTCGGCGGTGCCGGCGAAGCTCTCCTGCGAGTCCGGGTCGGCCAGCAGGAAGACGATGTCGCCCGTCGCTGCGTCACCGTCGGTGGCCAGGGTCAGCGTGTAGATCGTGGAGTCGGGAACCTGCTTGACGGAGGCTCCCTGGATGGCCGTGATCGCCTGTTCCTTGGTGCCGCGGTGACCGTCGCTGAAGTTCGTGAAGGCGGTCGAGACGGTGTAGAGGACGGGGACGATCTGGAAGGCGATGAGGAAGAGCGTTCCCGGCAGGAGGTACTTCATCGRCACGGCGCGGGGGGACAGGTAGACGTAGAACGCCAGTGCGGTCACGACCACGACGACGGCCATGCCCCACCAGTTCTCGCTGCGGATCAGTGGGAGGGCCGCGAACAGGGCGACTGCCGCCACCAGGGCGAGGCCGATGACCTTGATCATCAACATCAGGGGGCTGCTGGTGCCGTCGGCGCCGAGCCCCCACCTGGATGACTTGCGCCCCGGGGGCGATGCGGTGCTGCCTGCCACGTGACTCTCCTCGACGTGATCGTGGGGGGTGGACCGGCTCCCGGGGCGTGCCGACGGCGCGCCCCGGGAGTGCAGGGACTACTTGTTCATCGCTGCTTCGATGGCCTTCTCCGCGGACTTGATGGTCGACTCCGGGTCGGCGCCGCCGATCACGGCTGCCTCGGCCTTGCCCAGCGGGTCCCAGACCGCCGCCATCTCCGGGATGCTCGGCATGATCTGGCCGTTGGCGGAGCCCGCCGCGGCCACTGCGGCCACGGCCGGGTTGTCGCCCTCGATCTGGCTGAGCGTGTCGGTGTTGGCCGGCACGTTCTTGGTCGCCTCGAAGAGCTTGGCGCCGACGTCGGCCCGCGACCAGTAGTTGGTCACGAACTCCTGGGCGAGCGTCTTGTTGGCGCCCCCACTTGCGACGTACGCCGCGTCGACGGTGATGAACGGAGAGGCCGGGTCCATGCCCTTGAAGCCGGGCACCTCGGAGACCTCGTAGTTGATGTCGCTGTCGTCGATGGTGGTCAGCTGCCACGGGCCCTCGACCAGGAAGGGGGTCTTCCCGTCGGTGAACAGGGCGATGGCGTTGTCGGTGTTGACCGAGCGCTTCAGGACCCCCTGGCCCTTCTCGCCGAGCGCGCCGATCTTCTCGTAGGCCGCGATCGATCCCGGGGTGCCGACGCCGAGGTCGGTCGGGTCGAAGGAGCCGTCGTCGCCCTGGCCGAACATGTAGCCGCCGCCCGAGGTGTAGAGCGGGTTGATGAAGTAGGGGTTGCCGGTGTCGCTCACCGGCCAGGCCAGCGGTGCCTCGGCCTTGCCGGACTTCACGGCGGCCTGGCCGGCCGCGACCATGTCCTCCATCGTCGCGGGGGCGTCGGGCGCGAGGTCGGTGTTGCGGATCAGCACGATGTTGTTCATCGTGTAGGGCATGCCGTAGGTCTGACCGTCGAAGGTCACTGCCTGGAGGGACAGCGGCTGGAGCGTGGAGCTCGTCGCCTCGGGGATCTGGATCGGGTCGATGGTGCCGTTCTGGACCAGGTTGCCGATCCAGTCGTGGGCGCCCATCACGACGTCCGGCGGGTCGCCCGCCTGGGCGGCCGTCACGAAGTTGGCCTGCAGCTCGGAGCCGGGCAGGACCTCGACGGTCACGTCGACGCCGTTCTCCTCGCCGAAGGCCTTGCCGATCTCGGTGGTCGCGTCCCCGCCGGGGCCGTCCCCGACCCAGATCGTGAGCTCGCCGCCGCTGGCGGCCGGGGTGTCACTGCTGTCCGTGTTGGCCTCGGTGTCGGAGTCGCCGCCTCCGCAGGCACTCAGGACGAGACCGGCGGCCAGCAGGCCCGCCGCGGCCCTCATCGTGCGAACTCGTGTGTGCATGGGTGGAGCTCCTTCGCGGAATCGCGGGTGGTGGGGTGTTGAATAGGGCCCGATCGGGCAGATCGTCTTGCTAAAACGATTTGGCACAGGTAAACAGCGTGACCTGCACCACGTCAAGCGTGCCGAGGTGACAGTTGGGACACGACGGAAGGGCCCGGTCGATGCGCGCAGCGGGTAGGGCGAGGGTGCGGCTGCGCGACGTCGCGGAGCGCGCCGGAGTCTCACTCACGACGGCCTCGTTCGTCCTCGGAGGACGTGACATGCGGATCGCCGAGGAGACGCGGCAGCGCGTCCTGCGCACCGCCCGCGAGCTCGACTACCGACCCAACCTGACGGCCCGCAGCCTGCGCACGCAACAGAGCAGCACCATCGGCCTCGTCGCCGACACGATCGCCACCGGCCACTACGGCGGTGAGCTGATCCGGGGCGCCATGACGGCCGCGCTCAAGCACGGGCACCGCCTGCTGGTCTGCGAGTCCGGGGGCGACCCGGCGCTCCAGGCTGCGCTGGTGGAGGACCTGATCGGGCGACAGGTGGCCGGACTCATCGTGGCCACCACCTCCCACGACCGGGTGTCCCCGCCGCGGGGCGCGATCGGTCAGCCGGTGGTGCTCCTCAACTGCGTCAGCGACGCGTCGTACCCCTCGATCCTTCCGGACGAGACGGCCGGGGGCCGCGCCGCCGCCGGGCTCCTGGTGGAGGCGGGGCACCGCACGGGGATCTGGCTGGTGGGGGAGACGCCGACGACGTCCCTGCCCGGCACGGCGCGGCTGGCCGGGATCGTCGCCGAGCTCGCCGGCGCGGGCGCGGGCGTCGACCGGGAGCTCCCCTGCCCCTGGTGGCCCGAGGCGGCGTACGAGGCGGTGATGCGGGCGCTCGCCCAGGGCGATCGGCCCCGGGCCGTCGTGTGCCTCAACGACCGCGTCGCCTTCGGCGTCTTCCAGGCGCTCACCGAGGTGGGCCTGGTGATACCTCGCGACGTCTCGGTCGTGTCCTTCGACGACTCCGAGCTGGCGAGCTGGCTGCGGCCCTCACTGTCGAGCATCGGCCTGCCCGAGTTCGAGATGGGCAGGCTCGCGGTGGAGTCGTTGCTGGGTGGGGAGGCGCCACCCGGCCAGCGACTGGTGCCGATGCCGGTGCGGGTGCGCGACTCGATCGCCCCTCCCGCGATGTGACCCAGACCACGTGAGACTCGTGTGGCGGGGGGTGCTCCGCGTGTACCTTGAGCGCGGTCCGACCCCGACAGGAGGCCCTCGTGCGCATCGGAATCCCCCGTGAGTCCCGGCAGGGCGAGACGCTGGTCGCCGCCACGCCCACGACCGCCGGACAGCTGCAGGCCCTCGGCTACGAGGTGGTCGTCGAGCGCGGCGCGGGCACCGCGGCCGCGCAGCCCGACGTCGCGTTCGAGACGGCCGGCATCCGGGTCACCGACGCCGAGGAGGTGTGGTCGAGCGACGTCGTCGTCAAGGTCAACGCCCCCACCCCGGACGAGATCTGGCGCCTGCGGGCGGGCACCACCGTCATCTCCCTGATGGCTCCGGCGCGCAGCCCCAAGCTCATCGAGCAGCTCCAGGCGCAGCGGGTCACCGGGCTCGCCATGGACGCCGTCCCCCGCATCTCCCGGGCGCAGGCCATGGACGTGCTGTCCTCGATGGCCAACGTCGCGGGCTACCGCGCCGTGGTCGAGGCCGCGCACGCGTTCGGCCGCCAGTTCACCGGCCAGGTGACCGCTGCCGGCAAGGTCCCGCCGGCCCGGGTGTTCGTCGTCGGTGCCGGGGTCGCGGGCCTGGCCGCCATCGGCGCCGCCGGCTCGATGGGCGCCATCGTGCGCGCCTTCGACGTCCGCCCCGAGGTCGCCGAGCAGGTCGAGTCGATGGGCGCCGAGTTCGTCACCGTCGACATGGAGCAGGAGGTCTCCTCCGACGGCTACGCCAAGGAGATGACCGCCGACCAGGAGGCCGCCACCGCCGCGATGTACGACGAGGAGGCGCGCAACGCCGACATCGTCATCACCACCGCGCTGATCCCGGGGCGTCCCGCGCCGCGGCTCATCACCGCCGAGACCGTCGCCGGGATGCGTACCGGATCCGTCATCGTCGACATGGCCGCGGCCAACGGCGGCAACGTCGAGCTGACCCGGGCCGACGAGGAGGTCCTCACCGACAACCTCGTCACGATCCTGGGCTGGACCGACCTCGCCGGCCGGCTCGCCGCGCAGACCAGCCAGCTCTACGGCACCAACGTGGTCAACCTCCTCAAGCTGATGACCCCCGGCAAGGACGGCACGCTGGTCCTCGACCTCGACGACGTCGTGGTGCGCGGCATCACCGTGGCCCGCGACGGCGAGTCGATGTGGCCGCCGCCCCCGGTCCAGGTGAGTGCCGCCCCGGTCGCCGCCGCGCCCCCGACCGCCCCGGTGGTGACCGAGCCGCCGAAGCCACCCGACCCCCGCCGCAAGATCTTCGGAGCGGGCCTGGCGGCCGTGCTCTTCGCGCTGGTCGCGGCGTACTCGCCCCCGGACTTCCTCGGGCACTTCACGGTCTTCGCGCTGGCGGTGTTCGTCGGCTACTACGTCATCTCCAACGTGGCGCACGCGCTGCACACCCCGCTCATGAGCGAGACCAACGCCATCTCCGGGATCATCCTGGTCGGCGGCATCCTGCAGGTCGGCAGCGACAACCTCGCCGTCACCGTGCTGGCCCTGGTGGCCGTGCTGGTCGCCAGTATCAACATCTTCGGTGGCTTCCTGGTCACGCTGCGCATGCTCGAGATGTTCAGGAAGGACTGACGTGAGCGACTTCCTGACCTCGGACCAGCTCCCGGGGCTGATCCAGGCGGCCTACATCATCGCCGGCATCCTCTTCATCGGCGCGCTCGCCGGGTTGTCGAAGCACGAGACCGCGAAGCGCGGCAACCTCTTCGGCATGGCGGGCATGGGCCTGGCCCTGGTCGCGACGCTGGTCCTGGCCGCCCGCAACAGTCAGTACGGCGACCAGCGCCCGCTCGGCGTGACGCTGGCCCTGATCCTGGTGGCCATGGCCATCGGCGGGTCGATCGGCGCGTGGCGGGCCCGCACGGTCGAGATGACCGGGATGCCCGAGCTGGTGGCGATGCTGCACAGCTTCGTGGGCCTGGCCGCGGTGCTGGTGGGCTACAACTCCTGGATCGAGCTCCAGGACCTCGGCGGGGCCGACACGGTGCACGACGTCGAGGTCTTCGTCGGCGTGTTCATCGGTGCGGTGACCTTCACCGGCTCGATCGTGGCGTGGGCCAAGCTCAGCGGCCGGATGACGTCCAGCCCGCTGATGCTGCCGGGACGTCACCTGCTCAACCTGGGCATCCTCGTCGCCTCCGCGGCCCTGGCCGTGTGGTTCGTGGTCGACGACGGCGACACCGCCCTGGTGCCGCTGCTCATCATGACGGTGCTGGCCCTGGTGCTCGGCTTCCACCTCGTCGCCGCCATCGGCGGTGGGGACATGCCGGTCGTCGTCTCGATGCTCAACTCCTACTCCGGCTGGGCCGCCGCGGCCGCGGGCTTCATGCTCAGCAACGATCTGCTCATCATCACGGGGTCCCTGGTCGGCTCCTCCGGTGCGATCCTCAGCTACATCATGTGCACGGCGATGAACCGCTCGTTCGTGAGCGTCATCGCCGGGGGCTTCGGCTCGACCGGCGCGATCAGCGGCGAGGCGCGCGACTACGGCGAGCACCGCGAGATCACCGCGCAGGAGACGGCCGAGCTGCTGGCCGATGCGAAGTCCGTGATCATCACCCCCGGCTACGGGATGGCGGTCGCCCAGGCGCAGTACCCCGTGGCCGAGATGACCAAGAAGCTGCGGGACAAGGGCATCGAGGTCCGCTTCGGCATCCACCCCGTCGCGGGTCGGCTGCCCGGCCACATGAACGTGCTGCTCGCCGAGGCCCGGGTGCCCTACGACATCGTGCTCGAGATGGACGAGGTCAACGGCGACTTCCACGAGACCGACGTCGTGCTGGTGATCGGCGCCAACGACACGGTCAACCCTGCCGCGCTGGAGGAGCCGGGCTCACCCATCGCCGGCATGCCGGTCCTCGAGGTCTGGCACGCCAAGGACGTGGTGGTCTTCAAGCGGTCGATGGCCACCGGGTACGCCGGCGTGCAGAACCCGCTGTTCTTCAAGGACAACTCGCGGATGCTCTTCGGCGACGCCAAGGAACGGGTCGACGACATCGTGCGCGCGCTGGGCTGAGGCCCGGGGGCCGCACGCCGCCCGGGTGTCTCACAACTGGCGGCGGACGACGTCGGAGGGGGGCTCGGTGCTGCGGTTTACCGCCAGTTCCGGGGGCGCGAGCTGGTGCCGGAGCAGTATCCCCGAGCGCCGGCCGCGCTCGGCGAACCAGGTCGGCGTACGACGTCGCGAGGGCGCCGATCTCGTTCCCCTCGCACCCGGGGAGCGGCACTCGCCCGATGACGCCGCCGGAGGGCGTGCAGCGTCAGATCCCGCCCACCAGGGCGCCGATGGCGTAGGTCACCACCATGGCGACGACGCCACCGCCGACGTTGCGGACCACGGCCCGGCCCGCGGGGCTCTGGCCGAGCCGGGCGCTGGCCCAGCCGGTCAGGGCCAGCGCGATCACCACCGAGATGCCCGTCACCCACACGCGCGCGTCCGGGGGGCTCAGGGCGATGGTGAGCAGCGGCAGCAGGGCCCCCACCGTGAAGGCGAGCATCGAGGCCCACGCGGCGTGCCACGGGTTGGTGAGCTCGTCGGGGTCGATGCCCAGCTCCGCCTCGGCGTGCGCCCCCAGCGCGTCGTGCGCGGTGAGCTGCACGGCCACCTGGTGGGCGAGGTCCTCGCTGAGGCCCTTGCCGACGTAGATGCCGGCCAGCTCGGCCAGCTCCTCCTCGGGCTCCTCGACCAGCTCGCGGCGCTCCTTGGCGAGCAGCGCCTGCTCGGAGTCGCGCTGGGTGCTCACCGAGACGTACTCGCCGGCCGCCATGCTGATCGCTCCGGCGACCAGGCCCGCGACCCCGGCCACCAGGATCGCCCGGTGGTCGGTCGTCGCGCCGGCCACACCGACCACCAGGCCGGCGGTCGACACGATGCCGTCGTTGGCGCCGAGCACGGCGGCCCGCAACCAGTTGAGGCGGGAGGCCAGGCCCTGGCCGTGGGGCTCGTCGTCGTGGGGGCCGATCTCGAGGTCGGCCGCTTCGGTGCTCATGCCCCCATCGTCCGCAGCGTCGGCGCGGCGCGCAACGAAGGGGAGCCTGCGCTACCTAGCCGAGCGGCACCTGCGCGACGACCTCGTACCGCGGCCGACGCCGCGGCCCCTCGCCGAGGTACGACGCCACGAGGGACACCTCGTCGACGGTCCAGGACGGGCCGGCGTAGCCGTCGAGGAGCCGCACCCACCGGCTCACGTTGGCCGGTGTGCCCAGCCGGGCGAGGGTCAGGTGCGGACGGAAGCGCTGACCGTCGACCACCACCCCGGACGTGCTGGCGGCCGACCGGGCACCCCGCGAGAGGGCGTCGAAGTCGCCCTCGAGCCCGGCCCAGAGCACCCGGGCGCGGTCAGGGTGCGGGAAGGCCCCGCCACCCGCGACCCGGGTGGCGAACGGCTCCCGACGACCCGCCGTGGCGGCGAGCCGGTCGACGAGGTCGTCGAGCGACCGGTCAGCCACGTCCGCCATGAAGGCCAGGGTCAGGTGCCAGTTCTCGGCCGGCGTCCAGCGCCAGTGCTCGCCGGCCCGGGCGCCCGCGTCGCGGCGTACGGACAGGAAGTCGTCGAGGTCCGCGGAGGCGGCGGCGGGCGGGACGACCGCCACGAACATCCGGGTCATCGCAGTCCCCGTCACAGGCCCAGGTCGCGCCCGATCAGCATCTTCATGATCTCGTTCGAGCCGGCCCAGATCTTGCTCACCCGGGCGTCGCGCCAGGCGCGGGCGACGCGGTACTCGTTCATGTAGCCGTAGCCGCCGTGCAGCTGGACGCAGTGGTCGAGCACCTCGTTCTGCACCTGCGAGGTCCACCACTTGGCCTTGGCGGCGTCGACCGCGGTCAGCTCGCCGCGGGTGTGCTTGAGCACGCACTGGTCGACGTACGCCTGGGTGACCTCGACCTGGGTGACCAGCTCGGCCAGCAGGAACGAGTTGTGCTGGAAGCTGCCGATCGGCTGGCCGAAGGCCTTGCGGTCCTTGGCGTACTGGATCGTCTCCTCGAGGATCTGGGCGGCGTGCGCGAGGTTGGTGACCGCCGACCCGAGGCGCTCCTGCGGGAGGAACTGCATCATCGAGATGAAGCCGGTGTCGAGGGGGCCGATCAGGTCGGCGTTGCTGACCCGGACGTTCTCGAAGGCCAGCTCGGCGGTGTCGGACTCGTCCTGGCCGACCTTGTCGAGCACCCGGCCCACCGAGAACCCGTCCAGCGAGGTGTCGACGCCGAAGAGGCTGATGCCCTTGGCCTTCTTCTCCGGGCTGGTGCGGGCCGCGACGACCACCATGTCGGCGCTGCCGCCGTTGGTGATGAAGGTCTTGGAGCCGTTGATGATCCAGTCGTCGCCGTCCTGGACCGCGGTGGTCCGGAGGTTGGCCAGGTCGGAGCCGCCGCCGGGCTCGGTCATGCCGATCGCGGTGAGCAGCTCGCCGGAGCAGAACCGGGGCAGCCAGCGCTCCTTCTGCTCGTCGTTGGTCAGGTGCACGAGGTAGGGCGCGACGATGTCGGCGTGGATGCCCAGGCACGAGGGGAGCGTCATGTTGACCTTGGCCAGCTCCTCGGTGAGGACGGCGTTGAAGCGGTAGTCGCCCGCCTCGGACCCGCCGTACTGCTCGGGGATCTCGAGGCCCAGGAAGCCCTGCTTGCCGGCGGAGAGCCAGAACTCGCGGCTCAGGCCGTGGCCCTCGGCGTACTCGTCGAGGTGGGGGACCACCTCGCGGTCCAGGAACTCCTTGACCGAGGCGCGGAACGCCTCGTGGTCCTCGTCGTAGATCTCGCGTGTCATGACCCACATGTTACCCGCGAGTCACCTGGGGTGCTCGCCGTCGTGACGAGGGACGCACGACTAGCGTGGGAGGCGTGCTGAAGGTCGCCGTCGCCGCTCTGGTCCTCACCTGTACGACGCTTGCTCCCGCCGCGTCCGCCCCGCCCGCCGACGGCACGATCGACGCCCCGGCCACCGGGTTCGGCTCCCGTCCGCCGGCCTGGCTGGGCACGCGGGACCTGCCGCGCACCGACTCGGGGTTCGGCGAGGTCCTGCCCACCCCGCCGGCCCTGCGCCACCGCCGCTGGACGCTGCCCGACACGGTGCCGATGCTCCGCGGCCGTGGCTACCGCGCCGTGGTCGTGTCCCCGGCACCCGCCCGGGTGATCGCACGGTCGACCTGGAAGCAGGGCTGCCCGGTCGCGGCGGACGAGCTGGCCTGGGTGCGACTGAAGTTCTGGGGCTTCGACGACCGGGCGCACACCGGCGAGCTGCTGGTCAACGCCCGCGCCGCCGAGGACGTGGCGGCCGTGTTCGGCACGCTGTTCCGCCGCCACTTCCCCCAGGAGCAGGTCGTCGTCGTGCGCTCCTACGACCCGGACGCGCCGCCGACCGGCGACGGCAACGCGACCGGGGCCTTCGTGTGCCGCCCGACGACCGGGGCGACGTACTTCTCCCAGCACGCCTACGGCCTGGCGATCGACGTCAACACCTTCCAGAACCCCTACGTCAAGGGCGACGTGGTGCTGCCGGAGCTCGCCAGCGCCTACCTCCGGCGGGACCGGGTGCGCCCGGGCATGGTGGTGCCGGCCGGTCCGGTGATCGACGCGTTCGCGCGGGTCGGCTGGGAGTGGGGCGGCAGCTGGAGCAGCGCGAAGGACTACCAGCACTTCAGCGAGAACGGGCGCTGACGGCCGGCCGCACCCGGTCCCACCCGCAGGGGTGCGCGCGCGCTCGCGCGGCGTCGTACCCATGGTGAGGATGGCGGGTCGGCCTTCGCGAACGGCTAGGCTTTGAACGATCCAACTACCTAGGAGTGCCGTGCAGATCTGGCCAGGAACGCCCTACCCGCTCGGTGCCACCTTCGACGGCAGCGGCACGAACTTCGCCCTCTTCAGCGAGGTCGCCGAGCGCGTCGAGCTGTGCCTCTTCGAGGTCGGTCCCCGCGGCAAGGTGACCGAGACCCGCCTCGAGGTCACCGAGGTCGACGCCTACGTGTGGCACTGCTACATCCCCACGGTGCAGCCCGGACAGCGCTACGGCTACCGCGTCCACGGCCCCTGGGACCCGGCCAAGGGGCTGCGCTGCAACCCCAACAAGCTCCTGCTGGACCCCTACGCCAAGGCGACGAGCGGCGAGATCGACTGGGACCAGTCGCTGTTCGGCTACGACTTCGGCGACCCGGACTCGCGCAACGACGACGACTCCGCGGCCCACATGACCCACGGCGTGGTGATCAACCCCTTCTTCGACTGGGAAGGCGACCGCCGTCTCAACATCCCCTACAACGAGTCCTTCATCTACGAGGCGCACGTCAAGGGGCTCACCCAGCTGCACCCGGACGTGCCCGAGGACGAGCGCGGCACGTACGCCGGCCTCGCGCACCCGGCGATCACCGACCACCTCACCAAGCTCGGCGTCACGGCCATCGAGCTGATGCCGGTCCACCAGTTCGTCCAGGACTCCACCCTGCTCGACCAGGGCCTGCGCAACTACTGGGGCTACAACACCCTGGGCTTCTTCGCCCCGCACGCCGACTACGCCTCGAGCGTGGAGGGCCAGCAGGTGCAGGAGTTCAAGTCGATGGTCAAGGCGATGCACGCCGCCGGCATCGAGGTCATCCTCGACGTGGTCTACAACCACACCGCCGAGGGCAACCACCTCGGCCCGACGTTGAGCTTCAAGGGCATCGACAACCCGGCGTACTACCGCCTGGTCGAGGACGACCAGCGCTACTACATGGACTACACCGGCACCGGCAACAGCCTCAACGTGCGCCACCCGCACTCGGTGCAGCTGCTCATGGACTCGCTGCGCTACTGGGTCACCGAGATGCACGTCGACGGCTTCCGCTTCGACCTCGCCGCCACGCTGGCGCGCGAGTTCTACGAGGTGGACAAGCTCTCGACCTTCTTCGAGATGGTGCAGCAGGACCCGGTCGTTAGCCAGGTCAAGCTGATCGCCGAGCCCTGGGACATCGGCCCCGGCGGCTACCAGGTCGGCGGCTTCCCGCCCCAGTGGACCGAGTGGAACGGCGCCTACCGCGACACCGTGCGCGACTTCTGGCGCGGTGAGCCGTCGCTGGGCGAGTTCGCCTCCCGCCTCTCCGGCTCCTCCGACCTCTACGAGCACTCGGGTCGCCGGCCGTTCGCGAGCATCAACTTCGTCACCGCCCACGACGGCTTCACCCTGCGCGACCTCGTGTCCTACAACGAGAAGCACAACGAGGCCAACGGCGAGGACAACAACGACGGCGAGARCCACAACCGCTCGTGGAACCACGGTGTCGAGGGCCCGACCGACGACCCGGAGGTCCTCGAGGCCCGCGCCCGCGAGCAGCGCAACTACATCGCCACCCTGCTCCTGAGCCAGGGCGTGCCGATGCTGCTGCACGGCGACGAGATGAGCCGCACCCAGAACGGCAACAACAACACCTACGCCCAGGACAGCGAGATCTCGTGGGTCCACTGGGACCGGGCCGACAAGCCGCTCATCGAGTTCACCGCCGCGGTCGCCAAGCTGCGCGCGAGCCACCCGACGTTCCACCGCAAGCGCTTCTTCACCGGCAACACCGTGCGCACCGGCGACGGCCAGCGGCTCAACGACATCGTGTGGCTGGCGCTCGACGGCACCCCCATGGAGGACGACAAGTGGGAGGGCCAGAAGGCGATCGGGATGTATCTCAACGGTGACGGCATCGCCGGCAAGGACGCCCGCGGCGGCACCATCACCGACGACCACTTCCTGCTCTACTTCAACGCCGACGGCCCGGCCGACGTGACGCTGCCGAGCGACGAGTACGCCGCCGCGTGGGACGTCGTCATCGACACCGGCGGCTCGGCCGACGAGGAGCGGACCCTCGAGGCGGGCGCGACGCTCGCCCTCGGGACCCACTCCCTCGTGGTGCTGCGCGAGCACGCCGAGCCCGAGTCGCAGCCCGACCACTCGGTCGCCGCGTCGCTGGCCTCGCTCGCCGACGCGGGCCAGGTCGACTCGACCCCGGCCGCCGACAACCGGCACCGGCACGACCAGGACTGAGATCGCACGACTGGTCCCGGGAGGAGCCGGGTACGCCCCTCCCGAGACCAGCTCGACCGAATCCGCCGCCCGCGCCCGGGCAGACCCCACCGAGAGGGACCATGCGCACGCCCGTCAGCACGTACCGGATCCAGATCACCGAGGACTTCGACCTGCACGAGGCGGCGCGGGTGCTCCCGTACCTGCACGACCTCGGCGTGGACTGGGTCTACCTCTCGCCGCTGCTCGCGGCGGAGTCGCACAGCAACCACGGGTACGACGTGTCCGACCACGGCCGCATCGACGCCGCCCGCGGCGGGGTGTCCGGCCTGTCTGCGGTGTCGGCGGAGGCCCACCGTCTCGGGATGGGCGTGCTGGTCGACATCGTGCCCAACCACGTGGGCGTCGCGGCGGCCAGTGACAACGCCTGGTGGTGGTCGGTGCTGACCCACGGCCAGGCCTCGGACTACGCCGAGGCGTTCGACATCGACTGGGCCGCCGGTGGTGGCCGGCTGCGCATCCCGGTGGTGGGCGACGACGACCTCGGTGACGACGGCACCATCGACAACCTGGTGGTCGAGGCAGGTCAGCTGAGCTATCACGACCACGCCTTCCCGCTGGCGCCCGGCACGGCGGACGACATGGACGAGCTCGGGCTCACCGCCCAGGACGTGCACGCCCGCCAGCACTACGAGCTGGTCTCGTGGCGCACGGCCGACGCCGGTCTCAACTACCGCCGCTTCTTCGCGGTCAACACCCTGGCCGCGATCCGGGTCGAGGACCGCGAGTGGTTCGACCGCTCCCACGACGAGATCGGCCGCTGGTTCTCCGAGGGCCTCGTCGACGGCCTGCGGGTCGACCACCCGGACGGCCTGCGCGACCCCGAGGGCTACCTGCGCGACCTCGCCGAGCTGACCGGCGACGCCTACGTCCTGGTCGAGAAGATCCTGGAGCCGGGCGAGGAGCTGCCCCGCGAGTGGGCGACCGCCGGCACCACGGGGTACGACGCGATGGCGCTGGTCGACCGGGTCCTCACCGACCCGACCGCGGCGCAGGCCCTCGGCGCGCTGGACGAGCGGCTGCGTGGCGGGCCGGTCGACTGGGCCGCGGTGGTCCACGACAACAAGCGCGCCGTCGCCGACGGCATCCTGCGCTCGGAGGTGCTGCGCATCGGCCGCGAGCTGCGCGTGGCGCTGAGCCGCTCGGGGGCCGACGCACCCACCGACACCGACGACGCCGTCGGCGAGCTCGTCGCCTGCTTCCCGGTCTACCGCTCCTACCTGCCCGGCGGCCGGGAGCACCTGGACGAGGCCTTCGCGCTCGCCCGCGAGCTGCGTCCCGACCTGGCCGCGACCCTCGACGTGCTGCTGCCGGTGCTCTCCGACCCGGCCCAGCCCGCGGCACTGCGCTTCCAGCAGACCTCCGGCATGGTGATGGCCAAGGGTGTCGAGGACTGCTCCTTCTACCGCTGGTCGCGGCTCACGTCCCTCAACGAGGTCGGCGCCGACCCGTCCGTCTTCTCGATCACCGCCCAGGACTGGCACGACGCGATGGCCACCCGCCAGCGCGAGTGGCCCCACGCCATGACCGCGCTCTCGACCCACGAC
>NZ_JBFUKA010000049.1:0-35707 GCF_056401085.1 Nocardioides sp. P4_G4 | reverse complement strand
ACGTCACCGGGGGCGTCAGGTGCCGACGCGTCACCTTGCGCAGGAAGTCGTGCTGCTGGGTGTCGTTGCGGTCGAAGGCGATGAGCGGCACCCGCCCCAGGGCGGCCGCGGAGGAGCCGTCCGGGAGGTGCGCCTCGACCCAGGCCGGGGTGGCCACGGCCCGGTAGCGCATCGAGCCCAGGCGGACCACCCGGCAGCCGGGCACCGGCCTCGGGTCGGAGGTGACCGCGGCCATCACGTCGCCGCGACGCAGCCGCTCGGTGGTGCGCGACTGGTCCTCGCGGACGATCTCGAAGGTGACCCGGTGCGCGGCCTGCACCTCGACGAGCGCGTCGATGAGCCAGGTGTAGAGGGCGTCGGCGTTGACCGCGATCGGCACCGCGGCGAACGGGTCGTCCTCCCCCGGGTCCTCGCCCTCGAGCAGCTCGGCGACCGCCTCGCGCTCGAGGAGCTCGGTCTGGGCCGCGAGCCGGACCAGCACCTGTCCCGCCTCGGTCGCCGCCAGGGGCTTGACCCGGTGCACCAGCACCCGGCCGACGTGGGTCTCCAGCGCCTTGATCCGCTGGCTCACCGCGGAGGGGGTGACGTGCAGCTCCCGGGCAGTGGCCTCGAAGGTGCCGAGCCGGACCGCGGTCGCGAGTGTGCGCAGGGCCACAGGGTCGATCTGGGTGACGTCTTTCATACTAAGAGAGTCTAATGATTCCTCAGAATACTTCGCTGGATTGAAGTCACCTTCCGACCTAGCGTTCTACACATGTTGAGCATCTTCCTCACCGGTGTCCTGACCGGTCTCGCCCTGATCGTCGCCGTCGGCGCCCAGAACGCGTTCGTCCTCCGCCAGGGGATCCGCGGCGAGCACGTGCTGCCCGTGATCGCGGTCTGCATGCTCTCCGACATCGTCGCGATCACCGCCGGCGTCGCCGGCTTCGGGTTCGTCCTCGAGCGCTGGCCCGGCGTGCTGCCGGTGGCGCAGATCGGCGGAGGGCTCTACCTGCTGGCCTTCGGGGTCCAGTCGGCCATGCGCGCGTGGCGTCCGGTGGCGCTCGATGCCGAGGGTGGCACGACCATGTCCGTACGCCGCGCGGTCCTGCTGACGCTGGCCCTCACGTGGCTCAACCCGCACTTCTACCTGGACGCCATCGTCATGCTCGGCACCGTCGCCAACAGCTTCGGTGACCACCGCTGGTGGTTCTGCGCGGGCGCGATCGCCTCCAGCCTGATCTGGTTCCCCACGCTCGGCTTCGGGGCGCGTGCCCTGCGCGGCCTCTTCGCCCGGCCGTCGGCCTGGCGGGTGCTGGACTCGGGCATCGCCGTGGTCATGGGCGCGCTGGGCGTCGGCCTGCTGGTGCACTGAGCCGGGCTCGCCCGCTCCGGGTCACTCCGGAGCGAAGGCGAGGCCGTGCTCGGCGAGCGCGTCACGCAGCCGACCGATCGCGAGCGGGCCGACACCGTGGAGGGCGGCGAGCTCGGCCTCCGTCCGCTCGGCCACCTGCTCGAGGGTGGTGATCCCCTCCGCCCGCAGGGCCCGGGTGGCCGGAGCCCCGATCCGGGGCATCGCGGTCCCGGTGGGCCGGGGCGCCCGCTCCCGGGGCGCCGGGAGGCCGGCGTCGACGACCGCCCGGCCGCGTGGCGACAGCAGGTAGCCGATGTCCAGCGACTCGGTCAGCCCGAGCTCCTTGAGCTTGCGGACGTCCTTCTTGAAGTCGGCCGTCTCCCGCCCCACCCGGGCAGCCAGGTCCGGGGCGCGGACCGTGGGGTTGAGGTCGATGAGGTCCAGGGTCTCGCGGGTCCACGCGCCGTACGACGACGCCTGGTCGAGGYGGGCGAGGCGGGCGTCGATCACCGCGATCTCGTCCGCGTCCGGGACGGACTCCCGCAGCGCCTCGCGCGGGTCCGGACCCGCCCACACCAGGCCGATCCGCCAGGCCGGCTCGTCGGGTCGCGCGCCCAGCGCCTGGCGCAGCGCCGCCAGCGACGTCGCGCCCGCACGCCGGGCGTCCTCGGCGGTGATCCTGCYGGCCCGCTCCACCGAGGTCACCTCGAGGACGCCCACCGACGTACGCATCCTCGTGCCGACCGCCACGCGGGGCCTCGCCCAGCGCCGGAACGCGAGGTCGACCGTGCCTGCCTTGATCGCCGCCAGCTCGGCGGGCCGGATCATCATGGGAGGAGCCTGTCAGTCCACGCGCAGGATGTCGCCCGGTTGGCACTCGAGCGCCCGGCAGATCTGCGTGAGCGTCGAGAAGCGCACCGCCTTGGCCCGGCCGTTCTTGAGGACGCTGAGGTTGACCACGGTCACGCCGACCCTGTCGGCCAGCTCGGTGAGGGTCATTCCCCGGGCGGCCAGCACGGCGTCGAGGTGGACCGACACGCCGTGCGGCTCGTCCGACTCAGCGGCCGGGGTCGTACGTCGTGCCATCAGATCGTGGCCTCGACGTCGTGGCGCAGGTCCACCGCCTGGGCCATCACCCGCTCGAGCGCCAGCAGCGCGATGCCGAGGAGCACGAGCAGCCAGGGGGCGTCCCCGGAGGAGAAGAGCACCAGCCCGTCGTCGGTCATCCGGTTGAGCAGCGCGGCGTTGACGAAACCGGTCACCACGAAGTCGAGCGCCGCCCAGCCGAGCAGGAGTCCACCCAGCAGCCGCAGCCCCGCCGGGACCCGGTCGGCGAAGACGCCCTCGCGGCGGGCGCGGCGCAGCAGCCGCCAGAGCAGCCCGAAGAAGAGCAGCGGGGCGACCACCCACACGGTCAGCCCGACGCCCGCGAGGGCCCGCATGGCCCCGTCGGGCTCGGGGTCGCAGATCTGCACCCCGTCGACGCGCCAGGTGATCCCGTCCTCCAGACCCACGGGTCCGGTCGACTCCCCCTCCACCCGGCGGAAGCCCTGCTGCCCGTCGGGTGAGGTCGCCACGCAGACCTCGGTGGTCAGCCCCGGGACCGAACCGCTTCCCACGACCGCCCCGACGGCCGCGACGCAGGCCAGCACCGTCATCAGGCCGACGATGACCCCGACCAGGATCTCGAGCGTGCGGAGCGGGTCACTGGTACGGCTGCCGGTCATGAAGTCCCCCATATCGATCTTCGATGTTATCGACAGACGATAGGGCATCGTTTTTCGACATGTCAACGACTGCCGCCGCCTTCCGACCCCCTCGTAGGGTCGGGGCATGACCCCCCTCCGCGTGCGGCTCGGCCACGAGATCTTCCGGCGCGTCGCGGGACCGGACGGTCCCCGGGCGCGCGAGCGCATCCACGGCACGGCCGGCCCGCGCTGGTTCGACGCCGACTCCGAGATCGTCCGGGTGCACGCGGACGCGTCCATGTTCATCGGCGGGATCCGCGCGATCCTCCTGCAGACCATGCACCCCGCCGCGATGCAGGCCGTCGCCGACCACTCGGGCTACCGGGGCGACATGTGGGGACGCCTGGCGCGCACCAGCCAGTTCCTCGCAGTCACCACGTTCGGCACCGTCGACCACGCCGAGCAAGCCATCCGCGCGGTCCGTGCCATCCACGAGCGGGTGACGGGCACGATGCCCGACGGCACGCCGTACGCCGCCTCCGACCCGCACCTGCTCGCCTGGGTGCACGCCGCGGAGGTCGACAGCTTCCTGCTCGCCCACCAGACGTACGGCGCCCGGCCGCTCGACGAGGCCGGCTGCGACGCCTACGTCGCCCAGGCCTCGCTGGTGGCCGGCAGGCTCGGGGTGGTCGACCCGCCGACCACGCTCGCCGAGCTGCGGACGGTGCTCGACGACTTCCGTCCCGAGCTGCGCGCCACCGACGAGGCCCGCGCAGCGGTCCGCTTCCTGGTCCTGCACCCGGACCTGCCGCTCGCCGCCCGCCCGGCCTACGCCGTGCTGATGGCTGCCGGCATCGCCCTGATGCCCCGGTGGACCCGGCGCCCCCTGCGCCTGCCCTGGCTGCCGGTCTCCGAACGCACTGTCGTCAAGGCGCTGGGCACGCTGGCCACCGGCACCATCCGGTGGGCGATGTCCTCCGGGGTCGACGAGGCGCACGAGCTCCGTGCGTCGGCGGCGGCTCCCGCCCCGGCCTGAACCGTCAGGGCCTCCAGGAACCACCGGCTACCCGGTGATCGCAGGGCTGCCTCAGAGGTTTCCGCGGGCGTCCTGCTCTCGCTCGATGGCCTCGAAGAGCGCCTTGAAGTTGCCCTTGCCGAAGCCGAGCGAGCCGTGCCGCTCGATCAGCTCGAAGAACACCGTCGGCCGGTCGCCGAGCGGCTTGGTGAAGATCTGGAGGAGGTAGCCGTCCTCGTCGCGGTCGACGAGGATCTTGCGCTTCTGCAGCTCCTCGATCGGAACCCGGACGTTGCCGATGCGCTCGCGCAGCTCGGGGTCCTCGTAGTAGGAGTCGGGGGTGTCGAGGAACTCCACGCCGTTGGCGCGCAGCGCGTCGACCGAGGAGAGGATGTCGTTGGTGGCCACGGCGAGGTGCTGGGCGCCGGCACCGCGGTAGAACTCGAGGTACTCGTCGATCTGCGACTTCTTCTTCGCGATCGCCGGCTCGTTGAGCGGGAACTTCACCCGGTGGTTGCCGTTGGCGACGACCTTGGACATGAGCGCCGAGTAGTCGGTGGCGATGTCGTCGCCGATGAACTCGGCCATGTTCGTGAAGCCCATGACCTTGTTGTAGAACTCGACCCACTGGTCCATCCGGCCGAGCTCGACGTTGCCGACGATGTGGTCCAGCGCCTGGAAGAGCCGCTTGGGCTGGCCGGCCCTGGTCTCGAAGGTGCTGGCCTTGGCGACGTACCCGGGCAGGTAGGGGCCGGTGTACCGGGAGCGGTCGACCAGCGTGTGCCGAGTCTCGCCGTACGTCGCGATGGCCGCGATCCGGATCGTGCCGTGCTCGTCGGAGATCTCCTCGACGTCGCGGACGACGGTCGCGCCGGCCTTGCGGGCCTGGGCGATGCACTTGTCGACGTCCGGGACCTCGAGGGCGATGTCGACGACACCGTCGCCGTGGCGGCGGTGGTGCTCGACGAGCGGGCTGTCGGGGTCGACCGCGCCGTTGATGACGAACCGGATCGAGCCGGAGCGCAGGACGAAGGACTTGTGGTCGCGGTTGCCGTTCTCGGGACCGGAGTAGGCCTCGAGCTTCATGCCCCACGCGGACTGGTAGTAGTGCGCGGTCTGGGTCGCGTTGCCGACCACGAAGACGATCGAGTCCCAGCCGGTGACCGGGAAGACGTCGCTGTCCTCGTCGTACTCCACGAGGCCCACGAGCTGCCGCAGCTGCTCGAGGGTGAGGTCCGCCTTGAGCTCGTCGGTGGTGAGGGCGGCGCCGGTGGAGGGCTGATCAGTCGTCGAAGTCATGCACACAGCGTGCCGATGATCGACAGAGTGTGCAACAGTACGCCGAAACACTGGTCAACCTGCACAGTAGGAGCGCACCCCGTGGACGACCTGGACCGCAGATTGATCGAGCTCTTCGCCCACGAGCCGCGCATCGGCGTCCTGGAGGCGTCGCGCCGGCTCGGCGTGGCCCGCGGCACCGCCCAGGCGCGGCTCGACAAGCTCGCCACCAGCGGGGTGGTGACCGGCTGGGGGCCGGACCTCTCGCCGGAGGCGCTGGGCTTCCCCGTGATGGCCTTCCTGACCCTGGAGATCCGCCAGGGATCGGGCCATGACGCGGTGGCGACGCACCTGGCCGGCATCGCCGAGGTGCTGGAGGCGTACACGATCACCGGGGCCGGCGACATGTGGGCGCGCGTGGTGGCGCAGTCCAACGCCGACCTCCAGCGGGTGATCGACCGGGTGCTCGCCGAGCCCGGGATCGAGCGCTGCACGACGGTCATCGCGCTGGCCACCCAGATCCCGTACCGGGTCCTGCCCCTGGCGAGGTCGACCGTCGGCTGAGGGCGCTCAGCTGAAGATCATGCAGCTGGAGATGGCGTGGGCCACGACCTTGCCGGCGGCGTCACGCAGCTCGGCCTGCGCGAGCGCCGTACGCCGTCCGCGCTGGAGCACCGTGCCCTCGCAGGTCAGCAGGCCCGAGTCGGCGGTGACCGGGCGCAGGAACTTCACGGTGAGGTCGAGGGAGGTGTACATCTCCCCCACCGCCAGCGTGGAGTGGACCGCGCAGGCGGCCGCGGTGTCCAGGAGCGTGGAGATGACGCCGCCGTGGACCCCACCAAGCGGGTTGTAGTGGAAGGTCTGCGCCGGCATCTCGACGACGACGCGACCCTCTGCGGGGTGGAATCCGGTCATGCCGAGCGTGTCCATGATCGGCGGACGGGGCAGCTCGCCCGCGGCCATCATCTCCAGCTGCTCGAGGCCGGTGGCGGCCAGCACCCGGTCCAGGTCGCCCTGGCCGGGCCGGGCCCACTCGATCGTGCGGGAGTCGGTCGCGAAGTCCCCGTGGTCGGGACGATCCTGCACCGTGGCCTGGGTCTGGGTCATGGATGCAGCCTTGCACCTGCTTGCTGAGTCTGTCAACGAGACCTAGGGTGTGGCTGTGAGCACACCCGCCGCCCTCGCCTGGTCCACCGACAACTGCACGGTCGGCCGCGCCATGGAGGTGCTCGGCGAGCGCTGGACCTTCGTCGTGCTGCGCGAGGTGTTCAACGGCGTACGCCGCTTCGACGACATGCGCCGCCACTCCGGCATGCCGCGACAGGTCCTCACCGACCGCCTCGCCCTGCTCGTCGACGCTGACATCCTGCGCAAGGTGCCCTACCGCGAGCCCGGCCAGCGCGAGCGCCACGAGTACCGCCCGACCGACAAGGGCTTCGACCTCTACCCCGTGCTCGTCGCCGTGCGCCAGTGGGGCGACCGGTACCTCGCCGACCCCGAGGGGTCGCCGGTCGAGTTCGCGCACGTGGGCTGCGGTGCGGAGGTGGACCTCGTGCTCCGCTGCCGCGAGGGCCACGAGGTCACCGGGCGCCGCGACGTGGCGACGCGCCCGGGGCCCGGGATCCGGCCGTTCAGCGGCTGACGTCGCCGACCAGCGCGAGCCGGACCGACTCGGCGGCCGCCAGCACCCGCGGAGCCACGACACCCTCGTCGATGCCGCCGCCGAGGGTCACGACGCCGACCGACGCCTCGAGCCCGTCGACGCCACGGACGGGGGCGGAGAGCCCCTGCGCGCCCGACTGCAGCTCGCCGGTGGTCACGACGTAGGCCCGGCCGTTCTCGCGGGCCAGCAGGATCGCCTTTCCGGCAGCGCCCTGGGTGAGCGCGTGGCGGGCACCGACCCGGTAGGACACGTGGAAGTCGGTCCAGGAGGGCTCGACCACGGCGAGCGCGAGCGCCTCGTCGCCGTCGGCGACGGTCAGGTGGGCCGTGCARCCGATCGCGTCGGCCAGGCTGCGGAGCACCGGGACCGCGAGGTCGCGCAGCAGCGGCTGCACGGCGGAGGCCAGGTGCAGCACGCCGAGCCCCACGAACAGGCGTCCGCGACCGTCACGCCGGACCAGCCCGTGCTGCTCCAGGGTGCTGACCAACCGGTAGACGACCGTCCGGTTCACCTCCAGCAGGAGCGAGAGCTCGGTGACGGTGAGGCCGTTGGGCGACTCGGCAAGGACCTCGAGCACCCGCAGCCCCCGGTCGAGTGTCTGTGAGGTTTCGGCGGCCATGTCCTCAATGTAGTGACAACCATCTAGCGGCGACCGTCGTCACACCCCTGAGTGCTCTTCGCACCGCCCCGAGACGGGGTGTTCACACACCGAACGATCAGAGGGAGAACCCATGCATCACCATGTAAGCCGCACGTTCGCCGCCACGGGGACCACGGCTCTCATCGCGGCAGCGCTGCTCACCTCGCCCGGAGCGCAAGCCGCTGCTGCAGTCACCTGCCAGGGCAAGGCCGTGACCATCGACGGCAGCGGCCAGACCAGCGTCACCGGCACGCCGGGCGACGACGTCATCGCCGCCACCCTCGGCTCCGCCGTCACCGCCCTGGCCGGCGCGGACACCATCTGCGTGCTCCCCGGCACCGCCACCACCGCCGCCACCACTGTCGACGCGGGTGAGGGCAACGACTCCGTCGACGCTTCCACGCTGCCCGCCGCGGCGACCCTGACGACCTCGCTGGGGGCCGGGGACGACAGGTACACCGGCGGCGCAGCCTCCGACCAGGTCTCCACCGGAGCCGGCGCCGACACGATCGCGACCGGTGCCGGCGACGACGGCGTGGGCAGCGGGACCGCCGGTCAGCCCAACGGGGCCAAGATCGACCTCGGCGACGGCGACGACGTCCTCGACTGGCACGGCACCCAGGCCGCCGGCGGGAGCGTCGACTTCGGCGAGGGCGCCGACACCCTGGCCGACAGCGACGGCGGGGTCGTCTCGATCGCGGCGGCCGCCCGGAGGGTCGAACGGGGCGGCGGCGCCGCCCTGACGTGGAGCGGCTCCGTCGCGACGTACGTCGTCGACTCGACCGCCTCCTCGGTGGGCTTCACGGGCACCGACGCGGCCGAGACCTTCGTCGTGCGCGACCCGGCAGGCGGCGCCACCCCCACGACCGTCAAGGTCGACATGGCCGGCGGCGACGACACCATGACGGTGCGCTCGCGCGTGCTCGACGGCTCGACGTGGTCCGGCGGTGACGGCACGGACCTGTTCCAGGTCGCCTTCGACTACGACGAGATCCTGCTGGACCTCAGGAGCGGCCAGTTCGAGACCGGTGACCCCGATGTGACGGCCGACCAGCGCGTCACCGACGTCGAGAACGTCGACGCCGTCAGCGCCCGTGTGACAGTCAAGGGCACCGACGCCGGCAACGTCCTCGACCTCCAGGGCTGCTCGATCTGGGCCGTGGGCCGGGCCGGTGCCGACACCATCGGCTACGGCGCCGACCTCGACAACGCCCCCGCCCTGACCTGCACCGGCGCCACGATGGTCGCCCGCGGTGGCAAGGACGCGGACACCATCTCCGGCACGTCCGGCAACGACCGACTGTTCGGCAACAAGGGCGAGGACCTCATCAACGCGATGGGCGGCGACGACGTCGTCTTCGGCGGTGACGACGACGACCGCGCCCGGGGCAACGCCGGCAACGACAAGGTCCGCGGCGGCGAGGGCAACGACGAGCTCGGCGGCAACACCGGCAACGACCGCGTCCAGGGTGACAAGGGCAACGACCGCCTGCTGGGCCACCTCGGCAACGACGTGCTCGTCGGCGGGCTCGGCTTCGACCGTGCCAACGGCGGCAAGGGCACCGACAAGGCCTTCTCTGTCGAGCGTCGCCGGAACGTCGAGCGCTGACCCACACCGCTCGGGTCCACGCCGGCCGTCGTCCGCACCCGCGGGCGGCGGCCGGCCCACATCCCGGCCGGCCGTGGGTCAGGAGGTCTTGCGAACGGCCCACTCGCGGATCCGGTTGATCCGCTCGTGCAGCTGGTCGGCGCTGGCCACCGCGGCGGCTGGTCCCCCGCACTCCTTGCGGAGCGTCGAGTGGGTGATGCCGTGCGCCTGACCGGTGCGGTGGTGCCAGGCGGCGACCAGTCCGTTGAGCTCGCGGCGCAGGATCGCGAGGTGCTCGTGGGTGGACACCTCGGCCACCGTGTCGGCCTCCGGTCGGGCGGCCTTCTGCTTGATGGCGCGCTCGGACTGGCGCGAGTGCAGGAGCTCGCGCACCTGGTCGGCCTCGAGGAGACCCGGGATGCCGAGGAAGTCCATCTCCTCCTCCGAGCCGACGTGCACCTCGCCGGAGTGCCCGAACTCGCCGCCGTCGTAGAGGACCCGGTCGAAGGACGCCGTCGACCCCAGCGCCTCCCACGACATCTCGAGCTCGCCGGACGCCGCCTCACTGGCGTTCGCGGCGGCGAGCAGGTCGTTCTCGGCGGCGAAGATGTCGTCCTCGTCGGTGATCCTGCGGCCCAGCACGTGGTCGCGCTCGACCTCCAGCTCGGAGGCGTAGCCGAGCAGGTGCGGCACCGACGGCAGGAACACCGACGCCGTCTCGCCGCGCGACCGGGCCCGGACGAAGCGGCCGACGGCCTGGGCGAAGAACAGCGGGGTCGAGGTCATCGTCGCCCACACGCCGACGGCCAGCCGGGGCACGTCGACGCCCTCCGAGACCATCCGCACCGCGACCATCCAGCGCTTGTCGGAGTCGCTGAACTGGCTGATCTTCTTCGACGACGCCTTCTCGTCGGAGAGGACCAGCGTCGGCGACTCACCGGTGATCTTCTTGAGCAGTCCGGCGTAGGCGCGCGCCTTCTCCTGGTCGGAGGCGATGACGAGCCCACCCGCGTCGGGGACGTGGCGGCGTACCTCCGCGAGACGCTTGTCGGCGGCCTGGAGCACCGACGGGATCCAGGAGCCCGCCGGGTCGAGGGCGGTACGCAGCGCCTGCGCGTGCATGTCCTTGGTGAGCGGCTCGCCGAGGCGGGCGGCGATCTCGTCGCCGGCCCGGGTGCGCCAGGTCATCTCGCCCGAGTAGGCCATGAACAGGACCGGGCGCACGACGTGGTCGGCCAGCGCGTGGGCGTAGCCGTAGGTGAAGTCGGCCACCGAGCGCGGGATCCCGTCGTCGCCGGGCGCGTAGGTCACGAACGGGATCGGGTTGACGTCGGAGCGGAACGGGGTGCCGGTGAGGGCGAGCCGGCGCGCGGCGGGCTCGAAGGCCTCACGGACGCCCTCCCCCCACGACAGCGCGTCGCCCGCGTGGTGGATCTCGTCGAGGATGACCAGCGTCTTGAAGCGCTCCGTGCGGATCCGCATGGCGAGCGGGTTGACTGCCACGCCGGCGTAGGTCACCGCGATGCCGACGTAGTCCTGGGACGTCTTGCCCTTGCCCGCGGAGTACGTCGGGTCGATGGGGATGCCCGCCTTGGCGGCGGCCTCCGCCCACTGCGTCTTGAGGTGCTCGGTGGGCGCGACGATGGTGATCCGGTCGACCACGCGGCGACCGAGCAGGTCGGCAGCGACCGTCAGGGCGAAGGTCGTCTTGCCGGCCCCGGGTGTGGCGACGGCGAGGAAGTCACGCGGGTTGGCAGCCAGGTAGCGCTCCATGGCCGACTGCTGCCAGGCACGCAGCAGGGGCGCCGTGCCCCAGGCCGCACGCTCCGGCCAGGCCGGCGCGAGCACCGGGGCGGGGGGTACGGCGTCGTACCGCCCCGTCACGCGTCGGGGCCCTGGTTGCCGTCGCCGGAACCATCCCCGCCGGGCTTGATCGAGTCCCAGATCTCCTTGCACTCCGGGCACACCGGGAACTTCTCCGGTGCCCGGGAGGGGACCCAGACCTTGCCGCACAGGGCGATGACGGGGGTGCCCATCACCATCGCCTCGGTGAGCTTGTCCTTGGGGACGTAGTGGCTGAACCGCTCGTGGTCGCCATCGTCGGTCGGCAGGGTGCGACGGTCCTCGATCGTCTCGGCGCCGGGCGAGAATCCGATGGTGCTCATGCGGGCCAGTCTAGGTCAGTCCGAGGTCAGTTGAGGTCGGGGTCGACCGGGCGTGTGGAGTGCCACGCCAGTCGGCCGGGCTGGCGCTGCATCACGTCGCGCCACAGCTCGGAGGGGTCCTCACGGAAGAAGTCGGCGGGCTCGCCTGCGACGACGTACCAGTCCCCCCGCTCGATCTCGCCCTGGAGCTGGTCGGCGTCCCACCCGGCGTACCCGGCGAAGATCCGCATGCCGACCAGGCTGCCCTCGAAGAGCGCGACGGGTGTGTCGAGGTCCACGATGCCGAGCCGGCCCTGCACCGACCGGAACCCGACCGGCTGGTCGTCGACGTCGCGCAGCATCGCCACCGCGATGGCCCCCTCCACGCTGACCGGACCGCCCCGGTAGAGGACCTCCGGCGAGGTGAGCAAGGGACTCCACGCCCCGATCTCGTCGATCTCGGCGACCGGCACCTGCGACGGGCGATCGAGGACCACCCCGAGGACGCCCTCCTCGTCGGCGTTGAGCAGCAGGACCACCGTGTGCACGAAGTTGGGGTCGGTGAGCCCGGGCGTCGCGAGCAGCAGCATCCCGGGAACGACGTCGGTCATGGATCCATCATGGCCGATCGGGGGCGACGACCGGTGCCTACACTGCCGAGATGTCTCCCCGGGTACCCGTCGTCACGAACCGGCGGCAGCAGTACTCCGCCTCGACGCGGCAGGCCCTGGTCGACGTGGCCGAGGGGCTGTTCGCCACCCAGGGGTACGCCGCCACCCCCCTCGACCAGGTCGTCGCCGGCGCCCGGGTCACCAAGGGCGCGCTCTACCACCACTTCTCGGGCAAGCAGGCGCTGTTCGAGGCCGTCTTCGGAGGCGTCGAGGCCACCGCGGGTCGGGCGATCCAGACGGCACTGGACGCCGAGGAGGACCCCTGGGACAAGGCCGACGCCGGGGTGCGGGCGTTCCTCGAGGCCGTCCAGCGACCCGACTACCGCCGGGTCGTGGTCCTGGACGGCCCGTCGGTCCTCGGCATCGAGCGCTTTCGGGAGCACGAGGAGCGCTCGACCTTCGCCCCGGTCGTGGAGATCGTGCGCGTGGTGCTGCCGACCCGGGCGTGGGCGACGGACGAGGCCCTGCTGCTGACCTTCGCACGGATCTTCTTCGGCGCCCTGTCCTCGGCGGGCGAGTCGGTGGCCACCAGCGACGAACCGGCGACCGAGGCGTCGCGCGTGGAGGTCGCGGTCGCCCACGTCCTGGCCGGGCTCCGCTCCGTCGTGGACGCTCGCTGAGCGTCCCCCGGCGTGGCGAGCCGGGTCACTTGCTCCAGGTGAGGTCGCCCGCGTCCGCGGGGACCAGCTCGACCCAGGTGTGGCCGGCGGGCACGGTCATCTTGCCGCCCTGGGGACCGGTCAGCTCGATGGCGCCGGTGAGCCCGTCCTTGGTCCAGGTGCCGCGCACGACCTTGCCGTCGTGGAACAGCACCGCCTGGCCCTTGCCCTCGAACTTGGTCTCCGGGACGGGGTAGCCGGCCGGGTCGCGGTAGCCCGCGTCCCCGATCTGCACCCGCAGCGCCAGGACGCTGTCGGCCGGGAACACGTCGCCCTGGGCGGCGTACGAGTTGGTGTTGACGTACTTCCCGCCCTGGAACTGCCAGGTCGTCGTGTGGTTGCCGAAGGCCGCCGAGATGGTCGAGGCGGGCTTGCCACCGGAGAAGTCGCCCTCCTCGCCGAACGCGAGGTAGGGCTCGGGGGCGTCGCCGCCCTTGATCCCACCGGCGATGGTCTTGAGGTCGGCGAACAGGTTGTACGGCGCGGGGCGGGCGTCGTCGCGGTAGACGCCCTTGGCGCCCTCGGTGACGAACGGGATCCCGGCCTTGTTGATCCGGCCCAGGGTCACGGCGGCCGCACCGCTGGTGACCACGTGGGCGCCGGTCGGGACGATGCCGATGTCGCTGGCCCGCATGGAGCGGACCGGGCCGACGACCTTGGGCAGCTGCGAGTAGTAGAACGCGGCCAGCCGGGTCACGCCGCCCTCGACGAGCTCCTCCACCACCATGTCGGCCTGGCCGAGCCCGATCTGGGGTGAGCTCGACGGGGTGTTGTCGACCTTGGTGACGATGACGGGGTTGGCCGGACCGTCACCCTTCATGGGGAGACCGGTCAGCGGCCACAGGGCCGGCTCCTCCGGCTCCTCGGCGGCAGTGGTGGCACTGGTCTCGTCGGCCGGTGCCGGCGCGCTGGTCGGCTCCTCGTCACCACCGCACCCGGCGAGCAGCAGGGAGGCGAGGGCCAGGGTCGCGGCGGTGTGGCGCAGGCGACGGGGAAGTCGGGGAAGCACGGGGGACTCCGATCGGGGGTGTGCGGGTCGAACGCCATCAAGTGTGACGGCGCGCCCTCCCCCAGGTGGGAAGGCGCGCCACACACCGCGGTCGCGCGATGTGACGTACGGCGCTGGGGTCAGCGCACGGTGCCGGCGAACCAGCTGTCCGTCCACGGCGCGGCGACCGTGACGCTCTGGCCGGAGCCGGGCGCGTGGACCATCAGCGCGTGGCCGTTGTCCCAGCGCAGGAAGATCGCCGCGTGGTAGACGCCGCCGGAGCCGTAGAAGAACATCAGGTCGCCGGGCTGCATGTCGTCCTTGGCGATGCGACGCGTCGCACCCGCCTGGGCCCCGGACGTGCGCGGGAGGTTGATCCCGGCCTGGCCGAAGCTGTACTGGACGAGGCCGGAGCAGTCGAAGGCGTTCGGGCCGCTGGCGCCGTAGACGTAGGCGTCGCCACGCTGGTTGAGCGCGACCGACACGGCGGTCGCGACGCGGCTGGTCTCGCGCTTCTGGGCCACCTTGAGGCGCTTGGCCTCCTTCTGGCGGAAGCTCTTGTACTGGCCCTGGTCCATGACGACGGCGTCACGGTCGGAGGCCGCCTGGGCGGGGGTCGCGGCGAGCGAGACACCGAGGGAACCGGTGGCAACGACGCCGAGACTGATGAGGCTGAGCGCGCCGGAGCGCGCCATGCGACGGATCGCGGGCATGGCAAAGTCCTTTCCCACGCCTGTGAGGTGAGCTGTCGGGTTGGAGCTGGAAAGTGCTCCGCCACCTTGCGGTGGCTTCACCCCTAGCCGGTCCGGTCATCCGGTCCGGCGGTGGAACCTGTGGGTCCCCCACTCCTGCCCGCGTACGTTCTCGGGGGTCCAGCCCCGGGCGGGCAGGACTCGGCGTTGCCCGGGGTGGCTATCGGGTTGTGGTGCGCCGCGCCCTCACGGGAGAAGGGAACGGTGACAATCGGCCACCGTAGGTTCACCTCCCGGCAATGTCCAACACGCAGCACGCCCCCGGCACGGGACCGGGGGCGTGTCAGGCGCGGGCGCGACGGGTGGGTGTGACGAGAGTCTCCCCCGCCGCGCCGCGCGAAATGCGGGGTCGGGCGGTTCAGCCGAGCTTGGCGCCGCCGTCGACGTACAGCGTCTGGCCGGTGATGTACGACGCCTCGTCGCTGCACAGGAACGCCGCTGCGGCGGCGATGTCCGCCGGGAAGCCGACCCGCTTGACCGGGTTGGACTCGGCGGCCGCGGCGCGGAAGTCCTCGACGCTCATCTTGACGCGCGCGGCGGTGGCGTCGGTCATCTCGGTGGCGATGAATCCGGGGGCGATCGCGTTGGCGTTGATCCCGAACGGGCCCAGCTCGATGCCCAGGGTCCGGGTGAACCCCTGGACGCCCATCTTGGCCGCGGAGTAGTTGGCCTGGCCGCGGTTGCCGAGGGCGGAGACGCTGGAGAGGTTGAGGATCTTGCCGTAGCGCTGCTCCACGAAGTGCTTCTGGGCTGCCTTGGTCATGTTGAACGCGCCCTTGAGGTGGACGTTCATCACGAGGTCCCAGTCATCCACGGACATCTTGAAGAGCAGGTTGTCGCGCGTGATGCCGGCGTTGTTGACCAGCACGTGGATGCCGCCCAGCTCGTCGACGACACGCTGCACGGCCGCCTCGGCCGCGGCACCGTCGACCACGTCGCACCCGATGCCGATGGCCTTGGCGGCGCCCACGGTCTCGATGCGGCGTGCCGCCTCCTGGGCGCTGGCCTCGTCGAGGTCCAGGATGGCCACGCTGGCGCCCTCGGCAGCGAAGCGCTGCGCCGTCCCGAACCCGATGCCGCGCGCGGCTCCGGTGATGACTGCGACCCGTCCGTCGTAGCGGCTCATGAGTGACTCCTTGTTCGTCCGGTGGTCAGGCTGCGCGGTGAGACCAGGCGCCTCTCGCGTCGGGCCGACCCTAGTACCCGCCCCGGACCCGGCGTCCCCGGCCTCAGAACCCCCAGGGTCGCAGCTCGTCCCAGGTCCGGACCTGGGCCCACGCCTGGCGCCGGCCGAGGGCGACCAGCGGCTCCTCCTCGCGCGTCACCGGGTCGAAGAGCGAGAGCACCGAGCGCGGCTGCCCGCTGTCGCAGCTCGCGGTGTGGGCGATCCGCAGCCGGTCGCCGACGGCGTCCAGCATGGTGACTCCGCCGATGCTGTCGGGGACCACGATCATCCGGACCGATCCGTCCGCGCGCTCGGTGGTGACGAACGACCCGCCGCAGGGTCCGTTGCCCTGGTAGTAGGTGCGGCCGCCGACGACCCTGACCTCGGTGTCGTCCCAGCTGGGGCCGCGGAAGTGCCGGCTGTTGGTCCGCCGCAGCCCGGCCACGGGGATGATCGTGCCGTCCAGCCCGAGGGCGGTCAGCCGGGTGCCGCGCCGCGAGTAGCAGGACGCGAGCAGGGCACCGTCGTCGTACCAGCGCAGCGGGCGGCAGTCGCCGGGGGCGTCGACGGTGCTGCCCGCGGACCCGTCGAAGGGGATGACGTGCAGGGTGTCCCGGCTGCTGCCGACCAGCGCGGAGCCGTCCGCGGAGGTGATGAGGCCACCCTCGATGCCCCGGGCCAGGACGGTGCGCCCACCCGTCCAGCCGAGCGAGAGCACGTTGCCCTGGACGGTCTGCACGAGGATGCCGGCGCCGTCGGGGCGCAGGCCGACCCCGCCGGCGTTGAACGGCAGCCTGAGCGACCGGCTCCCGCCGGTCACCAGGTCGAGCTCGGTGGCCCGCTGCCGGTGGGCGCTCGACGTGTCGACGAGCAGGGCGGTACGACGCGTCGGGTCGACGTCGCTGAGGTAGAAGTCCCCGGCGAGCCAGCCCTTCGGCTGCAGCTCGACCCGCGATCGGAACAGCTCGTAGCGCAGCCCCTCGGGCGAGACCAGCTCCAGGGTGCGCTGCCGGGCGTCCACGTAGCCGTCGCGCGTGGGGCGGCCGTGACTGACGCTCGCGAGCGTCCAGCCGGTGCCGACCTGGTCCCACGGCACCTCGGCACGGGTCGACGTCGCACGTCCGGTGGATGACGCGCCCACCTCGAGGGTCGGCACGGCGGTCGCCGGGACGGCGCACCACGTCAGGAACAGGGCCAGCAGTGCCCCGAGCAGCTTCGTCATGACGTCCCCCTGGGTGGGCCCGAGTGGCCCTCGTAAGGCAGACGCGCTCGGCGTCCGTTCGGTTGCCTCGGACGTCAGGCGTCGAGGACGGCGCGCAGCCGGGCGGCGTGCTCGGCGGCCTCGCCGTCGGCGTACTTGGTCCGCGGCCAGAAGAAGCCACGCAGGCCGTCGCCCTTGGTGCGGGGCACGACGTGCAGGTGCAGGTGCGGGACCGACTGGCTCACCGTGTTGTTCATGGCGACGAAGGACCCCTGCGCACCGAGCGCCTCCTTGACCGCGACCGCGAGGTCCTGGGCGGCGGCGAGAAAGCCGTCGCGCAGGGACGCCGGCAGGTCGGGCAGCGTCTCGACGTGCTCGCGGGGCACCAGGAGCACGTGGCCCTTGAAGACCGGCCGGGCGTCGAGGAAGCCCACGAAGTCGTCGCGCTCCAGCACGAGCTCGGCGGCGGTGGCGCCCGAGACGATCCCGCAGAACACGCAGTCGGCCATGCGGCGAGGCTAGTGGACCGGGGTCACCACTCCCGGAGCTCGATCTCCAGGTCGAGCGTCCCGGTGGCGGTGGGCCCGGCGTACAGGAAGAGCAGCTGCGGCCCCCTCACCTGGCTGTAGGTGAAGGGCAACGGGTCGCCCGCCATCCCGAAGGACCGGAAGGTCGACGCCCCCGGCGCCCCGTGCGCCAGGGAGAGGCCCGTGCCCGCGGGGAACGTGGAGGCCGTGGCCCTCAGGCTCACCTGGTCGGAGAACCTCCGCCCAGCGTCGTGCGCCACCACCATCAGGCGCCCCGGGGTGGGTGCGGCCAGGCGGGCGCGCGTGGTGGTGGTCGTGACCCCGTCCGCCGTGGACGACGACACGAGGTCGTCGTCCACGACCTCGACGTCCTGGACACGGATCGTGCCGCGGCGTTCGCACGGCGACAGGCCCAGGACGAGATCACCGCTCGCGACGGTGCGTACGACGCTCGGCTGGTCCTCCACGTCGGCCATCCAGTCGACCAGGTCGTCCCCGGACACGAGCCCGGCCGGGCGACCGCAGAGCCCGAGGTCGTCGAGCACCTCCACGGAGGCCGTCCGCCCCGGCGCCGCGGCCAGGCGGGCGCGGAGCAGGCGCGACGGAGCGGGTCCGGTGTCGTAAGGAGTGGCGCCGTCCGCGTCGAGCTCGACCTCGAGGGGCGTCGAGGCGTGGACGTCCAGCTCCGCGGTGCCGTCGTACGAGACCAGCTCGGCGTAGGTGCCGCCCTGCGTGGGTCCGAGGTCCGGCGTCGTGCTGTAGACCGGGACAAGACCACCGTCGGGAGCGAGGACCTCGCGCTCGAGGAGGTCCGGGCCCGTGTCGGAGAGCCGTACGTCGAGCCCGGCCGGCACGGTGGTGCGGACCAGCGCGACCTCTCCGGGACGGTCGAGCACGACGTGCCCAGGCTCGCCGTCGAGGGTCGCCGTCGCCTGGGCGCCGGTCAGGAGAGCCTGCGAGGACCGGTGGACGAGGCTGCCGGGCTCGGGCTCCACCCGGAGCACGTAGGTGCCGTCGAGATCGGGGAGCAGCCAGCTGTGTCCCTGCCTCACGCGCGCCCCGAGGCGCGGGACCGGTGCGCCCGCGGGGTCCAGCAGCGTCACCCTCCCCGGCGGGGGCTGGCAGCAGGAGTCGCTGACCGCGTGCTCCGAGACCAGGGTCCGGCCGTCGGCCTCGAAGGACAGCTCCACCCGTTGACCGGGCAGGGTGGTCTCCACGTCGGTGCCCGGGCCGTCGAGGCTGCCCCGCACGGTGACCGGCTCGGACAGGGTGACCTCCGAGGTGGTCTCCCCCATCGCGCCGCTGCGGGACAGGCGCAGGAGGTGGTCGCCCGCTTCGGTCGTCGTCACCGTGACCGGGACGGGACCGTCGGAGTCCGGTACCGGCGTGCCGGACGGGGCGATGAGAACCGCGGACACTCCACCCGTCGCGAGGAGCGTGACCGTCTGCCCGGCGTCGAGGCCGACCAGGAGGTCGAGTGACGAGACGCCGTCGGCGAGGACCACCGACCTGGTGGCACCCACCGGGATGCGCGTGGTGACTGGGTCGGGATCGGGCGTGGGGTCCGGCGTGGGCTCCGGCGTCGGGACCGGCGTSGGSTCCGGCGTSGGSWCCGGCGTGGGGACCGGCGTGGGCTCCGGCGTCGGGACTGGCGTGGGCTCCGGCGCGGGAGCCGGGGTGGGGACCGGGGTGGGAGCCGTGGTGGGTGCCGACGGGCCGTCGACCGCGAGCGACGACGAGACCGCCGCGAGCCGGGCGCCGGCCTGTGGCGCGACGTACCGGACGAGGTCACCGTCCGCGCTCGTGAACGCGTCGGCCCACTGGCCGTCGGAGCCGACCAGCGCGGTGCCGGTCGCGAGCCACGCACCGCCCGCGCCGCGCACCTCCCGGCGCAGCCCCACCCCGACCAGACGTGAGGACGAACCCCGGACGACCGTGGTCACCGCCCCGCCGGTCGCGGTCGTGTGGGTGGCGGACGTGACGGCCAACGTGGGCTCCCAACGCACCCGCACCGACACTGAGGGCGAGCGCCCCGCCCGCCCGCGCCGGCCGGGCGCACGGAGCCGGTAGCGCTGGTCCCCGTCGGGCGGGACGATGCGGAAGCGCACGGCGCCGCGGGCGGTGCTGCGAGCTGCGAGCACGTCGCGCCAGGCCGAGCCGGTGCGGCRTTGCAGCACGACTCGGGCGTGGGCGTCCACGACCCGCCCGCGCAGGGTGAGCGGTGCTCCGGAGGCGACGCTGGTGTCCGAGAGCACGAGCCGCGGTCGGTCGACGGCTCCTGCTGGTGCCGCGACCAGCCCGAGCCCCGTGAGGAGGATCAGCACAGAGAGCAGGTGACGCATCGGTGGAACCCCCTCGCGCCGGTGCCCCCGCGGCTGCAGCGCTGGCGCATTCCACCACGTGCACCACGCCTCGACAAGGGGCAGGCACAGCGCCTCACCCGGCTCCCGCGTCCGGCCCGCCGGGGGTCCGCATCCGGCTACGTTGATCGGCATGGCTCCCCACACGTCGATCGTCCAGGTACCCACGCACGGCGACCGCGTGATCGAGGTGCTGACCGGCGGCGACCCCGACGGCCTCGCGCTGCTCCACCACGGCGGCTCGCCCTCGGCGGCCGCCGAGTACGCACCCCTCGACGCCACCGCCGCGGCGCTCGGCCTGCGGCTGGTCACCTACTCCCGCCCGGGCTACGGCGCCTCGACGCCGCGGCCCGAGCCCGGCCGGTACGTCGATGACGTGGACGAGTCCGTGGCCGTCCTGGACCACCTCGGGATCGAGGAGTTCGTCACCCTCGGCTGGTCGGGCGGCGGGCCGCGGGCGCTCGCCTGCGCGGCGCTGCTGCCCGGCCGTTGCCGGGCCGCCGCGTCGCTGGCGGGCGTGGCGCCGTACGACGCGGGAGACCTGGACTGGTTCGCCGGCATGGCGGAGGAGAACCACGCGGAGTACCACGCCGCGGAGGCCGGGCCTGCGGCGTACGACGCCTACCTGGACGAGCACTTCACCCCGATCCTGCAGGCGACGCCGGCCGAGCTCGACGAGGCCCTGGGCGGGCTGGTCACCGCGGTCGACAAGGACGCGCTCACCCCGGCGATGTCCGACTGGCTGGCGCGCACCTTCCGCCGGGCGGGGGCACAGGGGACGCGAGGTGTTCGCGACGACGGCATCGCCGCCGTCAGCCCCTGGGGCTTCGACCTCGCCGACGTCCGCGTGCCGGTCTCGGTCTGGCAGGGGAGGCAGGACGCCATGGTGCCGTTCGCGCACGGCGAGTGGCTCGCCGCCCACGTCCCCGGCGCGCAGGCCCACCTGCTGGACGACGAGGGCCACATCTCGATCGTGCACCGCCTCGGAGAGGTCCTGGCGGACCTGCGGCGGCTCGCCGGGCTCGGAGACAGGGCATGACGACGAGGATCTGACCGCGGGCCGGGCGAGCGTCCTGGTTCTGGTTCTGGTTCTGGTCCTGGTGCTGGGAGGGCCGTGGCTGCCGTGGCTGCCGGTGCGAGCGCCGCGGAAGCGCCCGGTGCGGTGGTCCAGACCAGCCGATCTCGGCCATCCGACGTGGTGCCGGCGCCGAACACGCCACATGGCTCTGTCTCTTCGGCGCACCCTGGACGAGGTTCAGCAGGCCCCGTTCGTCGTGGACGTGTTGCGCAGCGGCGATCGCCTCGCCGCCGCCGCCGGCGAGGGAGGACCGGAATCGGTGCAGCTGCTCGCCGCGGTGATCCACGCGGACGACGAGCTGACCGCGGTGGCGGCCGTGCACGCCCTTGCCCGGGTGTTCGACGACGGGGCCGACGCCGTCCTGTCCGAGCTGCTGTCGCACCCCCGGGCATTCCTGCGCGAGCACGCGAGCTGGGCGCTCAAGGCCAGGCTGCCCCGCCTCGACGCCATCGGGAGGCTGCTGGAGGTCGTCGAGAGCGGTGGGTTCTCCGGCGTCCTCGCCCAGCGCACCCTCGCCCGATGGGCAGTCTCCGCACCGGGGCAGGTCGCGCTCGCCATCGAAGCCGGCCTCGCCGGGGCGGCCGGTCCGGCGATCCGCAGCAGGCTGGTCGAGACCCTCGGTCTGGTGCCCGGTCCGATCGCCGGTCGCGCGCTGCTCCGGCTCGCCGACGACACCGGCGAGCCTCCGAGCGTGCGGCTGACTGCCGTCGCCGCCCTCGGTGACCGCCCGGCCGACGCCGCCACGGTGGCAGCGGTCCGTCACCTCAGCTCGGCCGACGGCGACCTGGGAACCGTCGCCCGACTTGCCGCGATCGACCTGGGCATCGACACCGTCGAGCGTGGCGCGGCGGTGCCTGGTCTGACCGTCGCCCAGCTCTTCCTGCACGCCGACATCGACCGTGACCTCAGCCGGGCGGGCGCCGGTGACAACGGCGGCGTCGCCACGCTGCTGGTCCGGCTGGGCGACGCGCTGGCGACCGAGCCCCACATCGGCCGGGTGCTGACCATCTCCCGCGGCACCGCACGCGCCGCCCTGGACGCGCTGACCCCGGCCGAGGGACACCTGCTGACTCCGGTGCCACTGCTCGCCGAGGCCGCCTCTGCCGCGCAGGCCTGGCCGTCGCGGGTCGCGGCGGAGCGTGGGATCCGCCGCGTGCTGCGGACGCACCGCGCCGACGTGCTGCACCTGCGGATGGCCGAGGTGGGCAGCCTGGCCGCCGCTGAGGTGGCCCGCGAGCTGGGCATCCCCGTGGTGTTCACCCTCGCGCCCGACCCGCACGCCGTCATCCATGCCCTGGACATGACCGGCGACCTGCGCCGGGGCAACTTCGGCGCCAAGGACGAACGCGAGCACTTCTGGTTCCGCGCCCGCCTGGTGCAGCGGCTGGCCGAGAATTCGGCACACATCGTTCTCTTCCCCCGCCCCCAGCTGCAGCACGACATGCGCGAGCTGCTCGGTCTCGACGTGGCCGGGGAGCCCAGTCGGTTCACCGTCGTGCCGGAGGGCGTCGACCTGAGGGTCAGTGCCGCGGCCACCGCCGAGCTGGCGCGGCCCGGATCCCCCGGCCCGGCGCTGGGCGAGCTGGACGCGCTCGTCGCCGCGCTGCCCGAGCACCGCAGGCGGCTGCCGCTGGCGGTCAGCGTGGGGCGCCTGCACCGCGTCAAGGGGATGGCGACCCTGGTCGAGGCATGGGCCGGCGATGCAGACCTGGCCGAGCGGTGCAACCTGCTGATCGTCGGCGGCGACCTCGCCGATCCCTCCCCGGACGAGCGTGAGCAGCTCGACCTGATCGCCGAGCTGCTGACGCGGTTCCCCGGGGCGGCTGCAGGCCTGATGATGCCGGGTCACCGTCCCAACGACGTGGTGGCGGTCTGGCTGGCGGCGGCGCGGGCTGGAAGGGCAGGCGGCATCGCCCCGGGCGGGGTGTACGTGTGCAGCAGCCTCAAGGAGGAGTTCGGCCTGGCGCTGTTGGAGGCCTTGGCCTCTGGGCTGGTGGTCGTGGGGCCGGCGGCCGGCGGACCGGCCACCTACATCGACGACGGGGTGACCGGCGTACTCGTCGACACTCGCCGCCCGGACGAGGTGGCGCGCGCGATGCGGGCCGCGTTCGGCCTCGCCACCGCGCCGGGCCAGGCCGAGCGGGTGGACCGGGCCCTGGAGCGGGTCCGCGCCGACTTCACCGTGCAGGCCATGGCCGGACGGCTGGGCGCGATCTACGCCGACGCCGCCCGCACGGCGGGCCGCTCGTGACACGGTGGCCGGCATGACCCTGTTGGTGATCAGTCCCGACTACGCGTCACACCTGCTTCCGTTGGCCACTCTCGCGACGGCCTGGCGGGACGCCGGCGAGTCGGTGGTGGTGGCAACCGGCCCTGCGACCGCCGACATCGTCGCCGGGTTCGGCTTCGACCGTGCTGACCTGGTGCTGGGCCGGGGCTCGAATCCCGGTGTCATCCGGGCCGAGCAGCAGCCACCCGGCGAGGACGCCGCGCTCCGTGGCTTCTTCGCCGCCACCCGCCACGGCATGGTGGCGACGTTGCGCTACCAGGCCGAGGCACGTCGCACCGATCTGCTGTGGGAGCCGGTGGACCGGGCCCGGGCCGTCCTGGACGTGGTCGATCGGGTGGATCCCGACCAGGTGATCGTCGACCACCTGGCCTTCAGCGCCCGCCTCGCGCTGGGAGTGGCCGGCGTCCCGCATGCCGACGTCGTGCTCGGCCACCCCTCCGCGCTGCCGGTCGGCGACGAGGTGTACGGCTACCCGACTGCCTGGCCGGCCGCCTTCACCGCCCCGGAGTCCAACCTCGCCGCCCTGCACCGGCTGTGCCGCGAGGTCCGGGACGCCTTCACTGCGGAGTGGAACGCCGCGCTGCGCGTGCTGGCACCCGGTGCCACGCCGTCGGCGGACGCGTTCGCCGAGCACGGTGACCTGCTGATGCTGAACTACCCGGGGGCTCTGCACGACCCGGCGCGCACCGCGTTGCTGCCACCGCACGCGTTCCTCGGCTCCGCCGTGCGGGCCGAACCGGCGGACGACGACGTCCGGGACTGGCTCGCGGCCGACGACCAGCCGGTGGTCTACGTCAGCTTCGGCAGCTTCCTCTCGGCACGCGGGGACGTGCTGGCGACGGTGCTGGACGCGCTGCGCCCGCTCGGCCTTCGGGTCGCGGTGGCGACCGGTTCCGCCACCGGCCTGCCGGACGTCCCGCCGGAGTGGCTGGTGCGTCCCTACCTGCCGCAGGTCGCCCTGCTGGACCGAACGGCGGTGCTGGTCACGCATGGCGGCAACAACAGCGTGACGGAGGCACTCACCGCCGGGGTGCCGATGGTGGTGCTGCCGTTCTCCACCGACCAGTTCGCGGGGGCGGCGGCGATCGAGGCCGCCGGACTCGGAACGGCGCTCGACCCGAACGTGGCCACGTCCGCGGACCTGGCTGCCGCCGTGCGCGGCGTCCTCGACGGTCCCGCGCCGCAGCTGGCCCGCGCGATCGGCGAGGGGCTACGCCGGGCCCCGGGCCGCGACGTGGCCCGCGCGGCCCTGCTCGCCTGAGCCGAGGAACGCGCGGTGCCGCGTGAGCCGCGCACAACGTCCTCGCGCGGTCACGGCTGGGCCGCAGTCCGAGCGATGGCTGCTGAGAGTGGCACATGCTCTCGAGCGTCCCGGGCGGCACGCCTGAGCAGGCGGGAGGCCACGGTGCCGCGACGCTGCCGCAGCGCCACTTGCGCAGCACGCCACCGGCAGTACGCCGCGTCATGCGGCCGCGTGAGGTCGTCCCACGCCGTCGCGGCCGCCGTCCAGCCCTCGACTGTCTGCTCGCCGCTCAGCCTCCCGGTCTCGGCGTGCCATGTCAGTCTCCACGCAGGCCCGTCGACGGGCGACCGTTCCTTGCCGAACGGATCGGTCGAGCAGGAGGCGAGGAGGGACGCGAGGACTGTCGTCGCGCGTACGTCGCCACGGTCGGCCGCAATGCGTGCTGCCCGTGCCAGAGCAGGTCCGAGCTCGCGGGCCGCCTCGGTGGGCGCCGCCTCCCGGATGACGCTGACCAGCCGGCGGAAGGTGTCGTCCGTGTGGCCGGTCCACAGGTCCACCTCCGCCAGGCTGTACTCGGTCTCGATGCGGTCCTCGAGACCCCACCAGGGGTCCTCCTCCAGCACAGCGGCCAGCGCCGACGCGTCCCCCAGGTGTCCGCGCAGAGTCTCGAGCACCACGCGTTCGCAGGACAGGACGTTTCCGGTGCCGGCGCTGCGAGGGGACTGCTCGAGGAATTCCCACGCGCGCTGCACCTGACCGGCACGACGCATGGCCAGCGCCACGTTGTAGCGAAGCACCGTCACCGCGTAGGTGTCCAGGCCCCAGGAATCGGCGGCCTCGAGGCCCCGTCGGGCCGCCCGTACGACGTCCTCGACGTTCCCGGCAGTGATCAGCAGGATGTCGGCGGACAAGCCCGCCAGCAGGACGTCGCCCCGTGGGTCCGGCCCCGGGACGACCAGCTCAGCCGCCACCCGGACACCACGCAACGCCGCGTCGCGCTCTCCGCGCTTCGCGTCGATCCATGCCTTCTGGATCACCATCCGCCGGTACCACCCTGGATCGTCCAGGGCGGCCGCCACCTCGACGCCGCGATCGGCCGCCGCCTCCGACTCGGCGTACCGTCCCACCTTGCGCAGCGCCAGGGTCCACACGAACAGTGCACGGACGTGGCCCTGACACGGCGGCACCGACGCGTAGGCCGCCAGTGCCCGGCGTACGAGATCGAGCCCCCGTTCGAGGTCGTCGGTCTCGGTGAGCAGGTCTCCGGCTCGTTGCCACAGCTCGGCTGCTTCGAGGGGAGGAAGGCTGGATGCCAGGGTCAGGGCGTCCTGCACCAGAGCCGTCGCGCGTTCCCGATCGAGGCCGCCGATGAGGTCCAGAGCCGCCACCAGGGCCTGGTACCGACGAACGGGCGGGTCACCGACGGTCTCGATGTCCTTCGGCCAGAGCTCGAGCGCGCGCGCCCACTGGTCCACCTCGTGCCGCAACGCGAAGCGCTCGTGGGCGCTCGCCGCCGCCCGGAGGCGCCATCGGAGCTCTTGCTCCGGGTTCTCGGCCGCCGCCCAGTGTGCTGCCACCTCTGCCGGCACCGGGGTCTTCGAGAGACCGAGTGCCTGCGCGAGGCTCTCGTGCTGTGCTCTGGCCTCTCCGGGCACCAGGCGACGTCGGATCGCTTCCGCCAGGAGGGGGTGACGCAGCATCACCGTCGAGTCGGCCGTGTCGGCCAGGAGATGGCGACCCGCGAGTGTGTGCAGCACCTCCGTCACCTCGTCGGCGCTCAGCCCGGACGCCGCTGCCACGACGTCACTGGTGAGCGGACGATCTGCCACACCGAGGGCGCGCGCCAACCTCCAGGTGGTGCCGGTGAGCTCACCAAGGCGGGCGTCCAGGAGATCACTCAACAGCTCTGGCCCGCCGCCGACGGAGACACCGTCCCGCGCGGCGAGCTGCTCGGTGAACAGGGGCAACCCGAGCGAGCGGGTGTAGATGGCGAGCGCTTCGGTCGGAGACGGGTCGCGCCCGAGGAGCATGGCGAGCTGGTCGCTCGTCTCGCCCTCGTCCAAGGGCGACAGCGTCAACGTGGTCACGGGCACCAGGCGGCGAATGCGGTTGAACCACTCCACGCTCGGGCGAGCCGTGTCCGGGTCATCGAGGCGCCAGGTACCCAGCAGACGAACCGGTCCCCGCACGACCAGGTGCTCCACCAGGTCGAGGGTCGCGGTGTCGGACCAGTGCAGGTCCTCGAGCACGATGGACACATCCCGCCGGTGCGCGAGCGCCATGAGCACGGATCGCACGGCGACGGCGAGGTGCGTCATCGAGCTCTCCGCGCGTCCCTCGATCGTGTGCTGCGCCAGCTCCGGGAGGAGCCCTCCCAGTGTCCCGCGGACCCACGCCGGGCATTCGGCCACGGCGTCCTCCAGCCACCGTCCGCCGTCGGACTCGTGCACCTTCCGCAGTGCGTCCGCCACAGGCATGAGAGGCACGGACGAGGAGAGTGGTAGACACGCGCCCGGTGCGACGAAGGCGTCAGTCCCCGAGGATGCCGCCGCCAGGAGCCGCGTCTTGCCCATGCCCGCTTCGCCCATCACCAGGAGCAGTCCGGTGCCCGTCTCGAGGTGGCTGCGTGCGACGGCGAGCTCGGCGGTGCGTCCGGCGATGTGGGTCGTCCACGCAGGTGTGTTCCCGGTCGGGGTGGTGGCGGCCAGCCAGAGCCTGTGGAAGCGCCGCGTGTCACCCACCATGGCCTCCACCAACAGCTCGACGGTCCCCCAGGCGGGGATGACCGGCGTCGAGAAGGCTTTGGAGACGGTGGTGTGAGAGATACCGGCCGCACGCGCCAGGACACGCAGGGAGGGCCAGCCGGCGCGGTGGTGAAGGACGTGGAGCTCCTCGACCAGGTCGCGGTGCGGTCCGGGTGGCAGGTCGGGAAAAGGCAGGGCAGCCAAGTGACACCTCCCGTCGCCGCGGAGCCGGCACGTCCGGGCCTCCGCTCCGCGGGCGTTGCCCACAGTGTGGCGACTTTCCTCGCGCACGCCTAGGTGGTGATGCCCGGGCACGGTGGTCGAGAATTGTGTGACAACACGGTCTGACACCGCGGCACACCAGGCACCTGCAACAGGGGCGCAGAACGAGAGCCGCCCCGACGGGTGTCAGGACGGCTCTCGTTCAAGAGGGCTGGATCTCGGCGGTGGTGCCACCTAGACCGGCATTGTGTGTGGAGCTGGCGGGAATCGAACCCGCGTCCTCGAGCGTCGAACCAGGTCTTCTCCGGGTGCAGTCGGTGTTGTCGCTTTTCTCGGCCCCGGCGCTCGCACAGACACGTCGCCGACAGGCCCAGTCAGGATGAAGTCCCGGCCACCCCTCCTGACAGAGAGTGGCCAGCAAGTCCTCTAGATGAGGCCTGGGTCCGGGACGAGGACAGGTGCCCGGTCAGACCCTTCGATCACTGCTCAGGCAGCGAGAGCGAAGTCGTTGCGATTGGTGTTGGCAACTATGGTTTTGCAGCGATCGTTAACGAGATGACGCTGCCTTCTCGACCCGCTTCCCCTGGGACTAACGTCCCAAGTCGAAACCGATCAGCCCCTCTTGAGTTGTGTCGTGCGGTCGTGCGGATTCAGTCTACGGGTCAACGCCGACAGACGCCGCATGCATTCCCCTGGGGCCGTCGGCGAGCGTCTCAGGAGTTGCCACGGTCGAGCTCCGCAACCTCGTCGAGGACCTTCTTCGTGGTGGTCAGTCCCAGGCGCCGATCGGTCGCCACGGACGCCAGGCTCCCGAGGTCCATGCCGAGCTCGAGGTCGCGCGGGTCGCCGTCGATCGTCGGACCGCTGAGGCGCACGACGACGTCCTCGTCCTCGCGCCGGTCGATGACGTAGACGACGCCCGGGTCCTCCTCCGGCTCGAGCTCCTGCCAGCCGAGCAGCACCTGGTGCCCGTCGTACTCCTCCTGCACGGACTCGTCGAAGAAGCTCGGGTCGGCACAGACCAGCGGGCTGTCGCTCGTCGGCGCGACGACCACATCGATCGACAGCCTCCCGAAGCGCATCGTGGCGCCCGGGGACTCCTGCCCGATCTCGCGGGTGAAGACGTCCCACCGTCCCCCGACCCATCCCGGCAGCCTACGGGCGCCCGGACGTCTCAGCCGATGAGCGCGTGGCCGTTGTCCCAGCAGACGGCGCGCAGCCAGTCGTCGCCGAGGTCGAGCCTGCCGAGCGCCTCGAGCTGGTGCGCGTACGGGTAGGGGATGTTCGGGAAGTCGGAGCCGAGCAGCACCTTGCCGGCCAGCCCGAGGTCACGCAGCCGGGGCAGCAACGCCTCGGGGTAGACCCCGCCCATCTCGGAGAAGAAGTCGGTGAAGGCCATCGTGGTGTCGAGCGCCACCCGCTCGTGCCCCTCGGCCAGGGCGAGGAACTCGGCGTACTCCGGGCCGCCGGCGTGGGCGATGACCAGCCGCAGCCGCGGGTGCCGGGCCAGCAGCGCGGCCACCGGGCCGGGGCCCGTGTGCTCGGTGGCGACCGGGCCGCTGCCCGCGTGCAGCACGACCGGCGTACCTGCCTCGGCCACCAGCCCCCACGCCCGGTCCAGCAGCGGGTCGGTGACGTCGAAGCCGCCGACCTGCACGTGCACCTTGAAGACCTCGACCGAGTCCAGCCGGGCGGCGACGTACGACGCCGCGGACTCCTCGGGGAAGAAGGTGCCGCACACGGCGGCCTCGGGCACCCCGGCCGCGAAGCCCGCCGCCCAGTCGTTGAGCCAGTCGGCCATCCCCGGCCTGTGCGCGTAGGGCAGGGCGGTGAAGCGGGCGATGCCCATCGAGCGCAGCACCTCGACCAGGGCCTCGTCGCTGTCGCGGTACTGCAGCGGCCACGGCCGTCCGATGAGCGGCCCGGCGGCGTCGAACTGGGCGCGCACCTTGGCCAGCACCGGCGGCGGCAGGAAGTGGGTGTGGACGTCGACGAGGCCCGGCAGCCCGAGGGCCGCCGTCCACTCCCGCACCGTCTCGTCGGCGGGAGGGACCATCAGTCGGTGTGGCCCTTGAGCCGCCGCTGGACGGCCTGCTCCTTCTCCCGGTTGGCCTGGCGCTCGGCCAGGGAGTGACGCTTGTCGTACTCCTTCTTGCCCTTGGCCAGCGCGATCTCGACCTTGGCCCGACCGTCCTTGAAGTAGAGCGAGAGCGGGATGATCGTGAAGCCCTTGTCGCCGACCTTGCGCTCGAGCTTCGTGATCTCGGCCCGGTTCAGCAGCAGCTTGCGCTTGCGGCGGGCGGCGTGGTTGGTCCAGGTGCCCTGCGCGTACTCCGGGATGTGGACGCCGTGCAGCCACACCTCGCCGTTGTCGAGGTCGACGAAGCCGTCGACCAGGCTCGCGCGCCCGGCGCGCAGCGACTTCACCTCGGTCCCCTGGAGCACCATGCCGGCCTCGAAGGTGTCCTCGATGAGGTAGTCGTGACGCGCCTTCTTGTTCTGCGCGATCAACCGGTTGCGCTGGTCCTTCGCGGTCTCCTTGGCCATGACGTCATTCTCTCAGCCACCCGCAACCGGGAAGGCATCCGCGGTGGGTCAGAACCAGTTCTCGGGGTCCACGGCCGTGCCGTTGGCCATCACCGTGAAGTGCAGGTGGCAGGCGGTAGACCAGCCGGTGTCACCGACATACCCGATGACCTGACCGCGCTGGACCTGGGCGCCGGTGCCGACGGTGTAGCTGCTGGCGTGGTTGTAGATGGTGGCGATGCCGGTGCCCCGCAGGACGCCGTCGTCGACGATCAGCCGGTGGCCGTAGACGTCGCTCCAGTACGACGACACCACCCGGCCCGAGGCGGCCGCATGGATGGGCTGCCCGCACCCGCCCCCGAAGTCCGTGCCGTCGTGCAGGCCCCAGTAGCCGTAGATCGGGTGGACCCGCCAGCCGAACGGCGAGGTGACCCCGCCCGCGACCGGCATCATCAGGCTGCCACCGCCGCTCGGGACGCTGCGACCGTGAGCGGCCTGGGCGGCGGCCTTGGCACGCGCCCGGCGCAGCGCCGCGGCGGCCCGCTTGCGCAGCATCTCCTCGATGCGGTCGGCCTCGCGCTCCAGCTCCTTGAGCTGACGCAGGTCGGCGGCCTTGGCCTTGGTGGCCTCGGAGCGGGCCGAGGACCGCTCACCGACCAGGGCGAYGACCGAGGCCTTGGCCGTCTCGGCCTCCGACTCGAGCTGCTGCTTGACGACGAGGTTGTCGGCCGCCTGCTGGCGTTTGACCGCGACGTCGTCGCGAGCCTCCGCGACCTGGCGCTCGTGCACCTCCAGCAGCACCTTGGCCGCGTGGAGGGCGTCGAAGGCGCGCGACTCGCGCCCGACGATCACGTCGCGCACCTCGTCGTGCCGGGTCAGGTCGTCGGTGGAGGCCGACTCGAGCATCGAGGAGAAGGCGAGCAGCTGCGGGTCGCCCTCCATGTAGATGTCGGAGACGGTGCTGGCGACCTTGTCGGCCTGCTCGTCCATGCTCTGGCGGCCGGCGACGAGCTCGGCCTCGGCGGTGGCCAGGTCGGCCTCCGCCTGGGCGAGCGCCGCCTGCATCTCGGCGTCGCGCTCAGCGGCGACCGCGACCCGGCCGCGGGCCGTGGCCAGCTCGTTGCGGGCGGTGGCCAGCTGGGACCGGGCCTCCTCGAGCCGCTCGCTGGCGGCGCGCAGCCGCTTGCTGGAGTGGTCGAGGTCGTCGTGCGCATGGTCGATGCTCTTCTCGACCTTGTGCTGCTTGTCCTTGAGGTCGTCGCTGTTGAGGACCTGGGCGGACGCGTAGGGGAYGGAGACGGTGCCCACCACGAGGGCAGCAGCGGCGGACGCTGCGGCCATGCGGCGGCGGGCGGTACGGGGGAAGGAACGCACCGGAAGCCTTTGGTTGTTCGGGGAAGAGAACGGACCGAAGGTAACCCGCGCGGATCAGACTTTGAGGTATTTGCGGGTCAGCACGAGTGTCGGGAGCAGCGTGAGCAACGGCCCGAGGATCGCGACGGCGACCAGCGCGACGACGTACTCCGGCATCCCGATCCACGGCATGAACTTCAGCTGGTCATTTCCGCGCTGCTCGATGCCGAAGTACATGAAGGCTCCGAGCGCCCCGGCGGCCAGCACCACGCCGATGAACGCGGTCACCAGCGCCTCCAGCAGGAAGGGCAACGCGATGTAGAGCGTCGAGGCACCCACCAGCCGCATGATGCCGATCTCCTTGCGTCGGGCGAAGGCCGCCAGCCGGATGGTGTTGCCGACCAGCAGCAGGGCGGCGAAGACGAGAAAGCCGGCCGTCCCGAGGGCCACCCACTGCAGCATGTTGATCGAGCCGATGATGGGCGCGATCACCTTGCGCATGTCGCGCACCTGCGAGACGCCGTCGAGGCCTTCGACGGCACTGGTGATGCCCTGGAACTCCTCGGGGTCCTTGAGCTCGATCCACAACGACTCGGGGAGGTCCTCGGCCGTGGCCGCGGGGTTGGGGCCCTCGAAGCGCTCGGGACCGAGCAGCTCCTTGACCTTCTCGAAGGCCACCTCCTTGCTCTCGAAGTGGTAGTCCGCGACCTCGGGGTTGTCCTGGACGACCTGCTCGATCTCGGTGCGCTGGGCGTCGGTGACCTCACCCGCACAGGCCGGGTTCCCGTCGTCGGCGCGGCACAGGAACACCGTGATCTGGAGYTGGCTGCCCCAGTGGTCGGCGGCCTTGGTGGCCTGCTGGTTGAAGAGGACCCCGAGGCCGACGAGGGTCAGCGACACGAACAACGTCAGGACCACCGCGAGGTGCATCGAGAGGTTGCGGCGCAGGCCCTGGCCGAGCTCGGAGAAGACGTAGCGAAGCTGCATGTGTCTCTTTCAGTTGGGCAGAGAGTCAGTTCTGGAAGCCGTAGACGCCCTGGGCCTGGTCGCGCACGACGCGACCGTCCTCGAGCTCGATGACCCGCTTGCGCATCTGGTCGACGATCCCGGCGTCGTGGGTGGCCATGACCACCGTGGTCCCGGTGCGGTTGATGCGGTCGAGGAGCTTCATGATGCCCACCGAGGTGGTGGGGTCCAGGTTGCCGGTGGGCTCGTCGGCGATGAGGATCATCGGCCGGTTGACGAAGGCGCGCGCGATCGCGACGCGCTGCTGCTCGCCGCCGGACAGCTCGTCGGGCATCCGGTCGCCCTTGCCGTCCAGGCCGACCATCTCGAGGGTCTCGGGGACCAGCTCGGCGATGTCGCTGCGGGAGCGGCCGATGACCTGGAGCGCGAAGGCGACGTTCTCGCTGACCGTCTTGTTGGGGAGCAGCCGGAAGTCCTGGAAGACCGTCCCGATGTCGCGACGCAGCCGCGGCACCTTCCAGCTGGCCAGCCGGTTGATCTCCTTGCCGGCGACGTAGACGCGTCCCGAGGTGGGGCGGTACTCACGCAGCACGAGGCGCAGGAAGGTCGACTTGCCCGAGCCGGAGGAGCCCACGAGGAAGACGAACTCCCCCTTCTCCACGTCGACCGACACCTGGTCGAGCGCCGCATGGGGGTGGCCGGGATAGGTCTTGGTGACCTGGTCGAAGCGAATCACGCATGCGAGGCTACGCGCCGCGGCCCAACGCCTCCGATTCGGCGCACCGGACGCGTGGCGGGGTGGACGGAGGTCACATCTAGGGTGACGACGTGAGCAGCCGACGTCGTACGACGCCCCGCCCGCGCCGCGGTCGGGTGCCGGTCGCACTGCTGGGGATCGTCGCCGTCGTGGTGACGGCGCTGGCCATCGTGCTGGGCCGCGCCGTCCTGGTCGACGGGCCGCCCGAGGAGCCCGCCGTCGCCCCCACTCCCGCACCGGGCGCCACGGCCACTCCCCTGGCCGACTACGACCGCGAGGAGCTGACCCTCGTGCGGGCGCCCTTCTGCGGGCGCATCTCGGCGGAGTCCGCCGCCCTGGCGATGGGCGTGGACGCGGCCGACGACCCGGTCGCCTGGCGCCCCGGGATGAAGGTGCCCGGCACCGAGGCGATCGCCAACGAGTGGGGCTGCTCGGTCGGTGCCGGTTCGGTCGGGGCCGGCGACGTCACCGCATCGGCGTGGGTCTTCGCCACCCCGGTGGGCGAGACCCGGGCGCGCGAGTGGGTCCGGGCGGCGGGCCGCGGGGACTGCACGCGCAAGGACGTCCCCGAGATCGGCGCCCCCGGGGTGGTCGTCACCTGCCCGGACGGGCGCGGCAAGCACACGACGTACGAGGGGCTCGTCGGCGACACGTGGCTGGCCTGCAGGATGACCGGCACCGGCGATGCCGGGCGGGTCGGCCGCTGGTGCGTCGTGGCGCTCGAGGCCCTGCGCGCCGACTGAGGCGCGCGTCTCATCGTCCGCGCGTCGGCGTGCACTCGTGTCCTCAATGTGTATTACTTTGGTCGACTTAGTCGTATTCAAGAGGAGAAGACATGCACTCCCCCATCCGTTCGAGGCGCACGCGCCTCGCCCCTGGCCTCGTCCCCGTCGCCGGCCTCGTCCTCGCCCTGACCAGCCTCGTGGGCTGCGGCGCCGAGGCGCAGGGCCCTCGCCTCGAGCTGTCGGCCGCCGTGCCCGACGAGGTGCCGGACGGCACCGTCCTGCGGGTCGGCGACCCGGCCACCCAGGTCGCCCTCGAGGCCTCCGGGCTGGACGACGAGCTGGACGTCGACGTCGAGTGGGCCAACATCACCGGCGGCCCCAAGACCCTCGAGGCGTTCCGCGCCGACGCCATCGACGTCGGCTCCGTCGCGGACATCCCGCCGCTCTTCGCCCAGTGGACCGGTACCGACGTCAAGATCATCGCCGCTCGCGAGACGGTCGACCCGCTGGACCACCCGACGTACGAGCTCGGGGTCGCTCCCGGCGTCGAGGTCTCGGGCCTCGACGACCTCAAGGGCAAGTCCATCGCCTACAGCCCCGGTCAGGCGCAGGGCGCCCTCGTGCTGCGTGTGCTCGCCAAGGCCGGGCTGACCCAGGACGACGTCGAGCTGGTCGAGATGGCCAGCGTCGACGACGCCTACGTCCTGGCCCTGGGCAGCAAGCAGGTCGACGTCGCGCCGCTGGGCCAGTCGCTGGTCGGCAGCTACCTCGCCAAGTACGAGGAGGACGGCGGCAGCACCATCAAGCCGGGGGTGCGCGACGACGCGTGGACGCTCTACACCCCGACCAGCGTGCTGCAGGACGCCGACAAGGCGGCGGCCCTGCAGGACTACGTCGAGGTCTGGGCCGAGGCCCAGCAGTGGATCTCCGAGCACCCCGACGAGTTCGCCCAGGCCTACTACGTCGACCACGAGGGCCTGTCCCCCGAGGACGCGACGCGGATCACCGAGGCGCTCGGCGAGTTCGAGGTGCCGACCAGCTGGGACGACGTCATTGCCCGGCACCAGGAGACCGCGGACCTGCTCGCCGAGGAGCAGGACCACGAGGAGCTCGACGTCGCCGACCTCTACGACCGCCGCTACGAGAAGGCCATCGCCACCGCCCTCGGGGCCGGGCAGTGACCGCGGTCGCCGAGCGGCCCGCGACCAGGGCGGCGTACGACGAGCGCGTGCTACGCCCCCGGCTGCGTCCGGGACGACGCATCCGGCTGGGGTTCTGGATCGGACCGGTCGTCCTGCTCGCGGCCTGGTGCCTCGGCTCCGCCACGGGCCTCCTCGACGAGCGCACCCTCACCGCCCCGTGGACCGTGGTGTCCACCGCCGGCGACCTCGTCGCCTCGGGACGCCTGCAGGAGAGCATCGCCACGTCCGCGGTGCGCGCCGTCCTCGGACTGGCCCTCGGCGTGGTCGTCGGCACGGTGCTCGCGGTCGCCGCGGGCCTGTCGCGGGTCGGCGAGTCGCTCATCGACGGACCCGTCCAGGTCAAGCGCTCCATCCCGAGCCTGGCGCTGATCCCGCTGCTCATCCTGTGGCTGGGCATCGGCGAGCCGATGAAGGTCATCACCATCGCCCTCGGCGTCCTCGTGCCCGTCTACATCCACACCCACAACGGCCTGCGCGGCATCGACGAGCGGTACGGCGAGCTGGCCGAGACCGTGGGCATCTCGCGGTGGGAGTTCGTCCGCTCGGTCGTGCTCCCGGGGGCGATGCCCGGCTTCCTGCTCGGGCTGCGCTTCGCAGTCACCTCGGCCCTGCTGGCCCTGGTGGTCGTCGAGCAGGTCAACGCGACGAGCGGGATCGGCCACATGATCACGCTCGCCTCCAACTACGGGCAGACCGACGTGATCGTCGTCGGCCTCGTGGTCTACGCGGTGCTCGGCCTCGTCGCCGACTCCGCGGTCCGTCTCATCGAAAGGAAGGCGCTCACATGGCGACGCACGCTGGAAGGCTGAACGACCCCCAGGGATCCGGGACGTCCGGGTCCACGGCGGTCCGGGTCCGCGACCTCCACCGCAGCTTCAACGAGGCGGGCGGGGTCCTCAACGGGCTCGACCTCGACATCCCGGCCGGGG
>NZ_JBFUKA010000048.1:0-36741 GCF_056401085.1 Nocardioides sp. P4_G4 | reverse complement strand
GCCCAGGCAGCCTCGGCCGACGACGACGCCGTGGACGCCGGTCTCCTCCACCATCCGCACCGCGTCGGCCGCCTCCCAGATGTCGCCGTTGCCGAGCACCGGGATGTCGACGCTCGCCACCAGCTCGGCGATCGCGTCCCAGTCGGCCCGACCGGAATAGGCCTGCTCGACCGTGCGACCGTGCAGCGCGATGGCAGCCGCGCCCGACTCCTGCGCGATGCGGCCGGCATCGAGGAAGGTCAGGTGGTCGTCGTCGAGGCCCTTGCGCGTCTTGATGGTGACCGGGACGTCGTACGGCGTCGCGGCGACGACGGCCGCGTCGACGATGTCGGCAAGCAGCCCGCGCTTCCACGGCAGGGCTCCCCCGCCGCCCTTGCGGGTCACCTTGGGCACCGGGCAGCCGAAGTTGAGGTCGACGTGCGCGACGCCGAACTCGTCGCACAGGATCTCCACGGCCCGGCCGACGTAGTGCGGGTCGGTGCCGTAGAGCTGGACGGAGCGGGTGGTCTCCAGCTCGTCGAAGACCAGCATCTTGCGCGTCGTCTCGTCGCCCTCGACCAGCCCGCGCGAGGTGATCATCTCGCAGACGTAGAGTCCGGCCCCCTGCTCGGCGCAGAGCCGGCGGTACGCCGCGTTGGTGATCCCCGCCATCGGCGCGAGCACGACGGKCGTGTCCACGGTGAGGGCCCCACCGGAGGGCGCACGCAGGGTCAGTGACGACGGCAGGGACATGGCCCCATTGTCCCCGGTCGGGTCAGCACCCGCGTCGTCAGGGGCGGTCGCGCCGGTCCTGCCGGGGCGTGGCGGCCTCGCCCGTCCACGTGATCGCCTCCCGGTCCGGGGTCGGCTGGAAGACCATCGCGTCGTACGTCGACCCGGCGCGGGCGAAGAACACCAGGCAGGTGCGGTGCGTGTCCCCGGGCGCGAACGACGCAGGCAGCGGACGTGAGCGGCAGGGCCGGAACGGCTCGGTGAAGGCCCACGGCGGGCCCAGGGAGTCGGAGGTGTCGTGGAGGTACAGCGGGACGTCGAGGCCACCGAGGTCGGTGTCGCCGGCGTTGGCGACCGTCACGTCGACGTAGTAGGGGCGGGCGCCCTCGACGGCGCCGGGGGCGACGAGGCCGTCGAAGTCGGCGGTGTCCGCCGCCCGGACCGTGTCGACGCTCAGCTCCAGCACGCCGTCGAGGTCCGAAGCGGGACGCCACGCCACGGTGGCGGTGTCACCGAGGTCGAGCTCGCTGCCGGGCTCGGTCGTGCCCTGCGGATGCTCGGCGGACTCGTCGCTCGTGGACCCGCTCGGTGAGGTGTCGGTGGACGCCGAGGCCCCGGCACCGGACGCACCGTCACCGGGCGCACCGTCGGAGGAGCAGCCCGCCAGGACCAGCCCCGCCGTGCAGACCCACGCGACCAGCCCGACCCGTCCCATGCGGGCATTGTGCACCGGGTCGGGCCGGCGCGGCGGTGGAACCGCCGCGGCTCAGCAGCCGAGGAGGCGCTCGGCGAACCAGCGGGAGATGCCGTCCAGGCTGACCCGCTCCTGGGTCATGGTGTCGCGCTCGCGCACGGTCACCGCGTTGTCGTCGAGGGTCTCGAAGTCGACGGTGACGCAGAACGGCGTACCGATCTCGTCCTGGCGACGGTAGCGGCGACCGATGGCACCGGAGTCGTCGAAGTCGACGTTCCAGTTCTGCCGCAGCTCGGCGGCCAGGGCCTTGGCCTTGGGCGAGAGGTCGGCGTTGCGGCTCAGCGGGAGCACGGCCACCTTGATCGGCGCGAGGCGCGGGTCGAGCTTGAGCACGACGCGCTTGTCGACACCGCCCTTGGTGTTGGGCGCCTCGTCCTCGGTGTAGGCGTCGATGAGGAACGCCATCAGGCTGCGCGTCAGGCCGGCCGCCGGCTCGATGACGTAGGGCATGTAGCGCTCGTTGCTGGCCTGGTCGAAGTAGGACAGGTCCTTGCCGGAGTACTCGCTGTGCTGCTTGAGGTCGAAGTCCGTGCGGTTGGCGATGCCCTCGAGCTCCTCGAAGTCACGGCCGGAGAACCCGAAGCGGTACTCGATGTCGACGGTGCGCTTGGAGTAGTGCGACAGCTTCTCGGCCGGGTGCTCGTAGTGGCGCAGGTTGTCGGGGTGGATGCCCAGGTCGACGTACCACTGGGTGCGCTGGTCGATCCAGTGCTGGTGCCACTCCTCGTCCTCGCCGGGCTTGACGAAGAACTCCATCTCCATCTGCTCGAACTCGCGGGTGCGGAAGATGAAGTTGCCGGGCGTGATCTCGTTGCGGAAGCTCTTGCCCATCTGGGCGATGCCGAACGGCGGCTTCTGGCGGCTGCTCGTGACGACGTTGGCGAAGTTGAGGAAGATGCCCTGGGCGGTCTCGGGGCGCAGGTAGTGCAGGCCCGACTCGTCCTCGATGACGCCGAGGTAGGTCTTGAGCATCATGTTGAAGTTGCGCGACTCGGTCCACGCGCCGCGGGTGCCGCAGTTGGGGCAGGCCACCGACTCGTTGATGTCCACCGCATCAGGGTCCACGGGGTTGCCCTTGGCCTCCTGCTTCGACGCGTAGTCCTCCTGCAGGTGGTCCTCGCGGAAGCGCTTGTGGCACGACTGGCACTCGGTGAGCGGGTCGCTGAACGTCTTGAGGTGGCCCGAGGCCTCCCACGTGCGGGTCGGCAGGATGACGCTGGAGTCCAGGCCCACCACGTCCTCGCGGCGGGTGACCATGAACTTCCACCACTGCCGCTTGATGTTCTCCTTGAGCTCCACGCCCAGCGGACCGTAGTCCCAGGCGGACTTGGTGCCGCCGTAGATCTCACCGCAGGGGTAGACGAAGCCTCGACGCTTCGCGAGGGAGACGACGTTGTCCAGGGCGGTGGGTGCGGGCTTGGCCACGATGAGTCCTCACAGAAGAACAGGCCGGCTGGCTGCCGGTCGGTGGCACCACCCTAACGACGGCCGCACGGAGGTTTTCCCCCGGCGTGCGCACGGCGCTCAGGGCTGCAGCAGGTAGCCGAGACCGGGGCTGGTGACGAGGTGGCGCGGGTGCGCCGGATCTGCCTCGAGCTTGCGCCTCAGCTGCGCGGCGTACACCCGCAGGTAGTGGGTCTCGGTGAGGTAGGCCGGCCCCCACACCTCGCGCAGGACCTGCTCGCGGGACACCAGCCTGCCGAGGTTGCGGGCCAGCAGCTCGAGGAAGGACCACTCGGTGGGGGTGAGCCGCACGTCCTGTCCTCCGCGGCTCACCGCCTTGCGGCCGAAGTCGATGACCAGGTCGCCGACGACGACGGGCGCGGCCTCGCGCACCGGCTCGTGCGAGCGGCGTACGGCGGCGCGCAGCCGGGCCAGGAGCTCCTGCATCGCGAAGGGCTTGGTGACGTAGTCGTCGGCCCCCATGTCCAGCGCGTCCACCTTGTCCTCGCCGTGCTGGCGCGCCGAGAGCACCACGATCGGCACGGACGTCCAGCCCCGGATGCCCTCGATGACCTCCATCCCGTCCATGTCCGGGAGGCCGAGGTCGAGCAGCACGACGTCGGGGTGCGTGGTCGCCACCGCGTCCAGCGCGGACCGCCCGTCGTGCGCGGTCGTGACCGTCCAGCCGTGCGCCTGCAGGTTGATCTGCAGCGCCCGGGCCAGGGCGGCCTCGTCGTCGACCACGAGCACATGGGCGGACACGTCAGGATCCTGCCACCGCGAGCGGGACCGTGAGCACCATGGTGAGCCCACCGCCGGGGGTGTCGTCCGCGACGAGGCTGGCACCGACCGCGTCCGCCAGCCCGCGCGCCACGGCCAGACCGAGGCCGAGGCCGCCGGGGGTGGCGTCGCCGAGGCGCTGGAACGGCTCGAACATCCGCTCGCGGGCCGCCTCGCTGACCCCCGGACCCCGGTCGGCGATCCGGATCGCCATCTCGCCGGGATCGACGTGCACGTCGATGCTCACGGGCGTCCCGCCCGAGTGGCGTACGGCGTTGGCCACGACGTTGGCGACGACCCGCTCGAGCAGCCCGGGGTCGGTGCGCACCAGCGGCTCCCCCTCGTCCAGGTCGAGCAGCACCGCTCCTGGTGGCTGGCCGGCGACCGCCAGCGGCAGCACCTCGTCGAGGCTGACGTCGCGCATCCGGGGCGTGAGCAGGCCCGAGGAGATGCGGGAGAGGTCGAGGAGGTTGTCGATGAGCCGCTCGAGCTGGTCGGTGGAGCCGTCCAGGCTGGCGAGGAGCTCGTCCCGGTCGGCCTCCCCGAGTCGTGCGCCGCCCACCAGTCCGTCGACCGAGGCGCGGATGGTGGCGAGCGGGGTGCGCAGGTCGTGCGAGACCGCCCGCAGCAGGGCGGTGCTCGTCGCCTCGGCGTGCTCGAGGTCGGCGGCACGGGCGTCGCGCTCGCGGAGCCGTCGGTACTCCAGGACCAGTCCGGCCTGCACGGCGAAGCCGTCGAGGACCCGCACCTCGGAGGCCCGGAGCGGACGCCCCCGCCACGCGATGACCCGCCGGTCGTCCACCCGGACCTGCGCGTCGCCGGTCTCGGGTGCCTGCGGCGCGTCGGGTCCGTCGGAGGCCAGCAGCTGCCAGCCGTCGGTGTCGTCGCGTCGAGCCAGGAGCGAGACGGACTCCAGGCCGAAGGTGGCCCGGAGCCGTGCGACCACTGCCTCCCCGGTGTCGTCCCCGGTGAGCACCGACTGGGAGAGGCCGGACATCGTCGTCGCCTCGGCCCGGGCGCGCGCCGCGTCGGCGGCCACCCGCGAGGCCCGGTCGACCACGGAGGACACAGCCGCTGCGATCGCGACGAACACCAGGAGCGTGACGAGGTTGCGTGGCTCGGCGACGGTCCAGCGGCCCACGGGCTCGGTGAAGAACCAGTTGAGGAGCAGGAAGCCCGCGAACGCCGCCGCCAGGGCGGGCAGGAGACCGCCGACCATCGCGACCAGCACGGTCACCGCCAGGTAGGACATCACCTCCAACGGCATGCTCTGCTCGGTGTGGGTCGCCGTCAGCAGCAGCGTCACCAGCACCGGAAGGACCGTCGCCGCCACCCAGCCGGCGACCTGCCTGGAGCGGCTCAGCGGGGAGACCGAGCGGCGGAGCCGACGGGCACCCCCGGCACTGTCGTGGGTGACCAGGTGCACGTCGATCGGTCCCGAGAGCCGGGCGATCTCGGTGGACGTCGAGCCCGTGAACAGCTGGCGGAAGCTGGTGTGGCGGGAGACACCCACGACGACCATCGAGGCGTTGACCCCGCGGGCGAAGTCGATGACCGCCTCCGGGACGTCGTCGCCCACCACGGAGTGGAAGGACCCGGCCAGCTCCTCGACCAGCTCGCGCGAGGCGCGCAGCATGCTCGTGTCGGCTCCGGTGAGGCCGTCGGAGCGCACCACGTGCACCGCGATGAGCTCGCTGCCGGCGGAGCGGGAGGCGATGCGGGCGGCGCGGCGCACGATCGTCTCGCTCTCCGCTCCCCCGGTGATCGCGACCACCACACGCTCGCGAGCCGGCCAGGGCGCCTGGATGTGGTGCTCTCGCCGGTAGTCGTCCAGCGCGTCGTCCACCCGGTCGGCCAGCCAGAGCAGTGCCAGCTCGCGCAGCGCGGTGAGGTTGCCGACACGGAAGTACGACGTCAGCGAGGCGTCGATCTGCTCGGCCCGGTAGACGTTGCCGTGCGCCAGCCGGCGACGCAGGGCCTCGGGACTCATGTCGACCAGCTGGACCTGGTCGGCGGCGCGCACCACCGCGTCGGGGACCGTCTCGCGCTGCCGGACGCCGGTGATGCGCTCGACCTCGTCGTTGAGGGAGGCGAGGTGCTGGATGTTGACGGTGGTGATGACATCGATACCCGCTCGGCGGATCTCCTCGACGTCCTGGCAACGCTTGTGGAACCGGCTGCCCGGCACGTTGGTGTGTGCGAGCTCGTCGACGAGCACCACCGCCGGCGCCCGCGCGATGATCGCCTCGGTGTCCATCTCGGTGAAGGTGGCGCCGCGGTGGGACACCTCGCGTCGCGGCACCACCTCGAGTCCCTCGAGCTTGGCCTGGGTGTTCGGTCGACCGTGGGTCTCGACGAGTCCCACGACCACGTCGGTCCCCCGCGCCCGGCGCCGGTGCGCCTCGTCCAGCATCGCGAAGGTCTTGCCGACCCCGGGTGCCGCGCCGAGGTACACGAGGAGCTTGCCCCGCCGCTGCGCACCCTCGGGACCGATCATGCGATCAGTCTCGCAGGGCGGCGACGGCGGAGTTGAGCGCCAGCACGTCCACCCTCGCCTCACCCAGGACACCGAGGGTGCGGCCGTCGGTGTGCTCCTCGACGAGGTCGCTCACCTGCTGCTCCGACAAGCCGTTCTCCCGTGCCACGCGCGGTACCTGCAGCGCCGCGTAGGCCGGCGAGACGTGCGGGTCGAGGCCGGAGGCCGAGGCGGTGAGGGCGTCGGCGGGGACGTCGGCCGGGTCGACCCCCTCCTCCGCGGCGACGGCGGCACGCCGCTCCTCGATCGTCGCGACCAGGTCGGGGCTCTCCGGGCCGAGGTTGGAGCCGCCGGTGGCCAGCGGGTCCCAGCCGTCGCCGGCGGCCGACGGCCGCGGGTGGAACCACTCCCGGCCGGCGGAGGCCTGACCGATGAGTGCCGAGCCGACGGCGTCRTCGTACGACGTCGTGCGGCTTCCGTCGGCGGTGACGAGCGAGYCGGACGCCCGCCAGTCGAAGGCGGCCTGGGCGACGCCGGTGACGGCCAGCGGGTAGGCGAGGCCGACCAGGAGGGTGAGCACGAGCAGGGCGCGCAGGCCGGCGAGGGTGTGGCGGCCGAGGGCGAACAGGGTTTCCATGACTGCCTCAGATTCCGGGGAGGACGGAGATGACCAGGTCCAGGAGCTTGATGCCGAGGAACGGTGCGACCAGCCCGCCGACTCCGTAGACGAGGATGTTGTGGCGCAGGAGCACCTCGGCCGCGGCCGGCCGGTAGGCCACGCCCCGGAGAGCGAGCGGGATGAGCGCGACGATGATCAGCGCGTTGAAGACCACCGCCGAGAGGATCGCCGACTCCGGGCTGGAGAGTGCCATCAGGTTGAGCGCGTCGAGCTGCGGGAAGGCGACGACGAACATGGCCGGTAGGATCGCGAAGTACTTCGCGATGTCGTTGGCCACCGAGAAGGTGGTGAGGGCACCGCGGGTGATGAGCAGCTGCTTGCCGATCTCCACCACGTCGATGAGCTTGGTCGGGTCGGAGTCGAGGTCGACCATGTTGCCGGCCTCCTTGGCCGCCGACGTGCCGGTGTTCATCGCGACGCCGACGTCGGCCTGCGCGAGCGCCGGGGCGTCGTTGGTGCCGTCGCCGCACATCGCGACCATGCGACCGCCCTCCTGCTCCTTGCGGATCAGGGCCATCTTGTCCTCCGGGGTGGCCTCGGCGAGGTAGTCGTCGACACCGGCCTCCTCGGCGATCGCCTTGGCGGTGAGGGCGTTGTCGCCCGTGATCATCACGGTCCGGATGCCCATGGCGCGCATCTCGTCGAAGCGCGCGCGCATGCCCTCCTTGACCACGTCCTTGAGGTGGACGACCCCGAGCAGGCGGGCCGGGTCGTCGCCCACCCGCTCCGCGACCACCAGGGGCGTGCCACCCGACGAGGAGATCCGCTCCACGATCCCGTCCAGCTCGTCGTGCAGCAGCCCACTCGTGTCCTGCACCCACAGCGCCACGGCGCTGCCGGCTCCCTTGCGGATCCAGCGCCCGGGCAGGTCGATGCCGCTCATCCGGGTGAAGGCGGTGAACTCCACCAGCTCGGCGCCGGCGGGCACGCTCGCGTCCTCGACCAGGCCCTGGGTGTGGACCAGGTCGACGATGCTGCGCCCCTCGGGCGTCTCGTCGGCCAACGAGGACAGCTGCGCCGCCCCGGACAGCTGCTCCAGCGTGGTGTCTCCGACCGGGACCAGCTCCACGGCCCGGCGGTTGCCGTAGGTGATCGTGCCGGTCTTGTCGAGCAGCAGCACGTCGACGTCGCCGGCTGCCTCGACCGCGCGACCGGACATGGCCAGCACGTTGCGGCGTACGAGTCGGTCCATGCCCGCGATGCCGATGGCGCTCAGCAGGGCGCCGATGGTGGTGGGGATGAGGCAGACGAGCAGCGCGACCAGCACCAGCACCGAGGGCTCGATGCCGGAGTAGTCCATGAACGGCCACAGGGTCGCGACGACGAGCACGAACACCGCGGTCAGGGAGAGCAGCAGGATGTTGAGTGCCACCTCGTTGGGCGTCTTCTGGCGCTCGGAACCCTCCACCAGGGCGATCATCCGGTCCACGAACGAGTGGCCCGGGTCGGAGCTGATCCTGACGACGATGCGGTCGGAGAGGACCACGGTGCCACCGGTGACGGCGCACCGGTCGCCGCCCGACTCACGGATCACCGGCGCGGACTCGCCGGTGACCGCGGACTCGTCGACGGTGGCCACGCCCTCGATCACGTCGCCGTCACCGGGGATGCGTTCCCCCGCCTCCACCACGACGACGTCTCCGGCCCGCAGGCTGCCGCTGGAGACCTCCTCGAGGGGCAGCGTGGGAAGGTCACCTGGTCGCGTGGCCCGACCAGCACCGACAGCGACGCGTCGGGCGGTCGTGGTCTGCTGGAGGTTGCGCAGGCTGGCGGCCTGGGCCTTGCCCCGCCCCTCGGCGACGGCCTCGGCCAGGGTGCCGAAGAGCACCGTCAGCCAGAGCCACACGGTGATGGACACGGAGAACAGGGACGCATCGAGCACGGTAGCCACGGTGGTGACCACCGCGCCGATCTCCACGACCAGGAGCACCGGGTTGTCGAGGAGCTCACGCGGGCTCATCTTGGCGAGCGCGAGACGGAAGGGGACGGTCACAGCAGTGCCTCCGCGATGGGGGCGAGCGCCAGCACGGGGACGAACGTGAGTCCGACCACGACCAGGGCGACGCCGGTGAGAAGGATGACGAAGAGTGGCTTGTGGGTCGGCAGGGTGCCGGCGCTGGCCGGGACCCGCTGCTGGGCGGCGAACCGGCCGGCGAGGGCGAGCACGAAGAGGATCGGCAGGAACCGTCCGGCCAGCATGCAGATGCCGAGGAGGGCGTTGTAGAAGGGCGTGCCGGTCGAGAGCCCGGCGAAGGCAGAGCCGTTGTTGTTGCCGGCCGAGGTGACGGCGTACAGCACCTCCGAGAGACCGTGCGGGCCGCTCTCCTGCAGACCGGCGAGCCCGGCGTCGGTGCTGATCGCCAGGGCGGCGCCGACAAGGACCACCGCGGGGGTGGCGAGCACGTACAGGGCGACGAGCGTCATCTCGCGCTGGCCGATCTTCTTCCCGAGCCACTCGGGGGTGCGCCCGACCATCAGGCCGGAGAGGAACACGGTGACGGCCGCGAGCATCAGCATCCCGTAGAGCCCGGACCCGACGCCACCCGGCGCGATCTCGCCGAGCTGCATGTTGAAGAGCGTCACCAGGCCGCCGGGAGCGGTGAGCGAGTCGTGCATGGCGTTGACCGCTCCCGTCGACGTGCCGGTCGTGGCGGCCGCGAACATTGCCGACCCGGCCTCGCCGAAGCGGACCTCCTTGCCCTCGAGAGCGCCCCCCGCCGCGGTGGGGGCCGCTCCTGGGGCAGCCATCTCCGCCCAGGTGAGGAGCCCGATGGAGCTGACGAGCAGGATCGTCATCACCGCGAGCACCGCCCGGCCCTGGCGACGGTCTCCGACGATGCGACCGAACGCGAGCGCCAGCGCCAGCGGGATGAGCAGGATCAGGTAGACCTCGAACAGGTTGCTCAGCGGCCCCGGGTTCTCGAAGGGGTGTGAGGAATTGGCGTTGTAGAAGCCGCCACCGTTGGTGCCGAGCTCCTTGATGACCTCCTGGCTCGCCACCGGACCGCCCGTGAGGGACTGGCTGCCGTCGGCCAGCGTGCCGACCACGTGGGGGGCGTCGAAGTTCTGGACGACGCCCAGGGCGACCAGCACGAGGGCGCCGATCACGCTGATCGGCAGCAGGACACGCAGGACACCGCGGACGAGGTCGACCCAGAAGTTGCCCACGCGACCCTGGGAGCTCGACCGGGCGAGGCCGCGAGCGAGGGCCACGGCGACGGCCATGCCGACGGCCGCGGACGCGAAGTTCTGCACCGTCAGGCCGCTCATCTGCATCAGGTGCCCGAGGGCGGCCTCACCGGAGTACCACTGCCAGTTCGTGTTGGTGACGAAGGAGACGGCCGTGTTGAAGGCGCCGTCGGCGGGCAGCGCCTCCATGCCGAGCGAGAGCGGCAGGAACTGCTGGAGGCGGCCGAAGGCGTACAGCGCAAGGACGCCCACCAGTGAGAACCCGAGGACAGAGGTCAGGTAGGTGCGCCAGTGCTGGTCGGCGTCGGGATCCACCCCGGTCAGCCGGTAGACCAGCCTCTCACCGGCGAGGTGCCGGGGGCTTTCGTAGACGTACGCCAGGTAGCGCCCCATCGGCGGCACGGTGAGCGCGAGCAGGACGCCCAGGACGGCGACCTGGAGCAGCGCGGGGAGGACGGAGCTCACCGGTCGAGCCTCCTGGCGAGGAGGGCGAGGCCGACGAAGAACGCGACCACGAGCAGGGTGAAGAAGAGATCGGGCACAGGTCATTCCTACGACCGGCGGAGCCTGCTCCCCACCCGTCTTGATGCTTCCCTGATGCCCACCGGGCCCGCCCTGACGGAGCCCTGACGGCGCGGGCGGGCGGCCGGCCGGGTCGGCCTGTTCAGGCGCGGGGGATGTCGACGTTCAGGGCGCTGCCGGGCTCGACGACCTCGTAGGCGCTCGGCTCGTCCAGCGCCCGGCTGAGGGTCGGCACGGCGTGCAGCTTCACGTCGTACGACGACAGCGCGCGGCGGTAGGCGCCCACGTGCTCCCAGCGGGTGGAGAGCACCCAGAGCTCCGGGTCGTCCAGGTTGCGGCCCACGGTGCCGGCGAGGTAGCCGGGCCGGTCGGCGAGCGCGGCGTGCGCCGCGTCGAGGCTCACCCGGAAGCCGTCGGTGTCGGCGGCGGGGACACGGAATCTCGAGACGACCAGCACCCGCTGATCATAGGGACCCGGCCTGCGTCCGGCGGTCGAGTTGACAACGATTCTCATCTTGCTGAGAATCGTTCTCATGTCCGTGCGCGCTGTCCCTGCCCGTGTCGTCCCGCTCGTCGCGGCCGGCGCCCTCGTCCTGGCCGGGTGCGGCGCCACCGGTGGATCCGGGTCCGGCGGGTCGGACCACCAGGCCGTGGCCGCCTTCTTCCCCCTGGCGTGGGTCACCGAGCAGGTGGCCGGCGACGACTGGGAGGTCACCAACCTGACCCGGCCCGGTGGCGAGCCGCACGACCTCGAGCTGGGCATCGCGCAGACGGCCGACCTCGAGGAGGCCGGCGTGGTGGTCTTCGAGAGCGGGTTCCAGCCGGCCGTCGACGACGCCGTCGACACCGTCGCCGAGGGCGTCGTCGTCGACGCCGCCGAGGTGGTGGACCTGCGCTCGCTCGAGGAGCAGCACGCCGCCGACGCAGAGCACTCCGCCGACGAGCACGGTGCCGACGACGGCCACGACCACGGGGACACCGACCCGCACTTCTGGCAGGACCCGCTGCTGATGGCCGACCTCGCCGACGCGGTCGCCGACGGGTTGACCGAGGTCGACCCGGACGGGGCGGCGTCGTACCGCAGGAACGCCGGGCGCCTGCGCACCGAGCTCGAGGCGCTCGACGCAGAGTTCACCGCGGGGCTGGCGAGCTGCGAGCGCGACACCGTGGTCGTCAGCCACGACGCGTTCGGCTACCTCGAGCGCTACGGCCTGCACTTCGAGGCGATCACCGGGCTCTCCCCCGACGCCGAGCCCACGCCGGCAGTGCTCGTCGCCCTGCAGGAGCTGATCGCCGACGAAGGCATCACCACCGTCTTCTCCGAGCGGCTCGCCTCGCCGGCCATGGCCGAGAGCCTGGCCTCCGACACGGGCGTGAGGACCGCCGTGCTGGACCCTCTCGAGGGACCGGGCGAGGGCGACGGCTCGGGCGACTACGTTGCTCTCATGCAGCAGAACCTCGCCGCTCTCCAGCTGGCCAACGGATGCTGAACACCGCCGGCCCCGCGGTCGTCGAGGCCCGCGACGTGACCGTCGCCATCGGCGGGCGACCGGTCCTGCGCGGCAACGACCTGGTCGTGCACGAGGGCGAGTTCGTGGTCCTGATGGGGGCCAACGGCTCCGGCAAGAGCACGTTGGTGCGCGCCCTCACCGGTCTGCGGCCGCTGACGCAGGGCTCCGTCCTGCTCTTCGGCACCCCGCTGGCGGACTTCAGGTCACGGCACCGGATCGGCTACGTCCCGCAACGCGGGACGGCGACGGGCGGGGTCCCGGCCAGCGTGCGCGAGGTCGTCGCCTCCGGCCGCCTCACCCGCCGCGGCCTGCTGCGCCCGACGAGCCGCGCCGACCGCGCGGCCATCGACGACGCCCTCGAGGTCGTCGGTCTCACCGGCAAGTCCGGCGACGGGGTCTCCACACTGTCGGGCGGCCAGCAGCAACGGGTGCTCATCGCCCGAGCCCTCGCCGGGCAGCCGGAGCTGTTCTTCCTGGACGAGCCGACGGCCGGAGTCGACCTGCCGAACCAGCAGGCGCTCGCCGACGCGCTCCGCACCCTGTCGGGACGGGGTGCCACCGTCGTCCTGGTGGCCCACGAGCTGGGCCCGCTCGAACCGCTCGTCGACCGGGCCGTCGTGATGCGCGACGGCCGCATCGCGTACGACGGTCCTCCGCTGTCGCACGAGGACGTGCACGGCCACCACCACCCGCTCGACGCCCGCCACGACCACGTGCCGCACGTCGGCTCCCCGTTCGACACGTTGTCCCTCGACGACCGGGACGGTGGGCGATGAGCCTCTCCGAGCTGCTCGACCTCCTGCAGCACGACTTCATGCAGCGTGCCCTGCTCGCCGCCCTGCTGACGGGTCTCGCCGCACCCGCGATCGGGACCTTCCTGGTGCAGCGACGGCTGGCCCTGCTCGGCGACGGCATCGGCCACGTCGCCGTCACCGGCGTCGCGCTGGGCCTGCTGACCGGGACGTCGCCCACGTGGACGGCGGTCGTCGTGGCCATCCTCGGGGCCGTGCTCATCGAGGTGATCCGCGAGCAGGGGCACACCAACGGCGACGTCGCMCTGGCGCTGCTCTTCTACGGCGGTCTGGCCGGCGGCGTACTGATCACCGGCCTCGCCGGCGAGGGGGCGGCCAGCCTGCAGGTCTACCTCTTCGGCTCGGTGACCAGTATCAGCCCGACCGAGGTCTGGTACACCGCCGGACTGGCCGTCGTGGTCCTGACGCTCACGCTGGGCCTGCTCCCCCAGCTCTTCGCCGTGGCCTCCGACCCCGAGTTCGCCCGGGTCGCCGGGCTCCAGGTTCGCTCCTACAACCTGCTCGTGGCCGTGCTGGCCGCGGTGAGCGTCACGGTCGCGATGCGCACCGTCGGCCTGCTGCTCGTGTCGGCCCTGATGGTGGTGCCGGTCGCCACGTCCCAGCAGCTCGCGCGGTCCTTCCGTTCRACCCTGCTCGCGGCGATGGTGCTGGGTGGCTTCGCCGCGGTCGGCGGCCTGGTCCTCAGCGCCTGGCTGTCGGCCCGGGCGACCGTCGCCCCGGGCCCCTCCATCGTGCTGCTGGCACTGGCGATGTTCGCCGCGACCTGGCCGGTGGGGGTCTGGCTGCGCCGGCGCCGGCGCCTCGCGGAGCCGTTCCCGATCATGGCCGTCGAGTCGGCCGATTCCGTCGAGGCGCACCAGGTCGCCGGGGAGGACGCGCGCCACGACCACGGGGAGCACGACCACCTGCACGGCGACGACTGCGGCCATCCCGCCGTGCGGCACGGCGACCACGTCGACTACGTCCACGACGGACATCGGCACGCCCCCCACGGAGAGCACTATGACGAGCACTGACCCGCAGCCCCTGCGCCCCACCCGCCAGCGGATCGCCGTGACCGAGGCCCTCGCGTCGCTCGACGACTTCCGCAGCGCCCAGGAGATCCACGAGCTCCTCGACCAGCGGGGGGCCAAGGTCGGGCTGGCCACCGTCTACCGGACGCTCCAGCGACTCAGCGAGTCCCACGAGGTCGACATGCTGCGTACCGAGGACGGCGAGGCCGTCTACCGCCGCTGCTCGGGAACCCACCACCACCACCTCGTGTGTCGCGAGTGCGGAGCCACCGTCGAGGTCGAAGGGCCCGCCGTCGAGCGCTGGACGAACGCGATGGCCGCCGAGCACGGCTTCGCGGACGTCTCGCACACGCTGGAGATCTTCGGCACCTGCCCGCGTCATTGACCCGGGCTCGGCTGGGAGCGGCTGGGAGCGGCTGGGAGAGACACGCAGACGCGGCTCAGGCCTGGTTGGGCAGCGCCCCGCCGTAGCGGCGGTCGCGGCGGGCGTACTGCTCGACGGCCTGCCAGAGGTGGCGACGGTCGACGTCGGGCCACAGGACGTCGGTGAAGACCAGCTCGCTGTACGCCGCCTGCCACAGCATGAAGTTCGACAGCCGCTGCTCCCCCGAGGTCCGCCACACCAGGTCGGCGTCGGAGAGCTCGGGGACGTAGAGGTGCCGGGCGAAGGTCCGGGCGTCGATCTTGTCCGGGTCGAGGCGCCCCGCGGCCACCTCACGGCCCATCGAGCGGGCGGCGTCGACCAGCTCGGAGCGTCCGCCGTAGTTGACGCACATGGTCAGCGTCAGCACGTCGTTGTCGCGGGTCAGCTCCTCGGCGACCTTCAGCTCCTTGACCACCGACTTCCACAGCCTCGGCGCACGTCCGGCCCAGCGCACCCGCACGCCGAGCTCGTGCATCTCGTCGCGCCGGCGGCGGATGACGTCACGGTTGAAGCCCATCAGGAACTTCACCTCGTCGGGCGAGCGCGACCAGTTCTCGGTGGAGAAGGCGTAGGCGGAGATAGCCTTGACGCCGATCTCGATGGCGCCCTCGACGACGTCGAAGAGCGAGTGCTCGCCCTGCTCGTGCCCCTTGGTGCGCGGCAGCCCCCGGTCCTTGGCCCAACGACCGTTGCCGTCCATGACGACGGCCACGTGGCGCGGCACGAGCTCGGCGGGTACGGCGGGTGGCCGGGCGCCGCTGGGGTGCGGGGTCGGGGGACGGACGCTTCGCTTCACGGGACGAACCCTAGTCAACGCGCGGCCCGGTCACGGGCGGGACGATCAGCGCTCGACGTACGCCATCGACCGCAGGCCGCGCTCGACGTGCCAGGCGAGGTAGGCCGCGACGAGCGAGCTGGCCTCCTTGAGGTGGCGCGGCTCCGCGGCGTGGACCAGGGGCCAGTCGCCGGTGAGCAGCGCCGCTCCCAGGAGCAGGGTCTCCTCGGCCGGCGTGGCCGAGCCCGGGACCTTGCACATCCGGCACATCACGCCGCCGGCCGAGGGGTTGAAGAAGCGGTGCGGGCCCTCGACGCCGCACGAGACGCAGTGGTCGAAGGACGGCGCCCAGCCGGCCACCGACAGCGACCGGAGCAGGTAGGAGTCACGCACCTGGCCGGCCTCGTGCTCACCGGCGGCCATCGCCCGCAGCCCGCCGACGAGCAGCAGGAACTGCTGGACCGCCGGCTCCTTCTCCTCGGTGACCAGCCGCTCGGCGGTCTCCAGCATCACGGTGCCGGAGGTGTAGCGGTCGTAGTCCAGGCCCAGCCGGGCGTGGAAGGGGTCGATCGTCTCGGCCTGGGTGATCGTGTCGAGGTTGCGGCCCTCGGCGAGCTGGAGGTCGACGTGCGTGAAGGGCTCCAGCCGCGAGCCCCAGCGCGACGTCGTACGCCGGACCCCACGCGCCACCGCACGGACCCGGCCGTGGTGGCGGGTCAGCAGGGTGATGATGCGGTCCGCCTCACCCAGCTTGTGGGTGCGCAGCACGACCGCCTCGTCGCGGTAGAGAGGCACCCGGCCATTCTCCCCCATGGACGGTCCCCGGTGGCGCAGGCGTGGCGACCGGGGTCAGGTCGCGCGGCGCCGGCTGCGCGGCGGTGAGTCCCAGCACGAGCGCGCGAAACCGGCCGCGAGCGTGTTGAGACGCTCCGGTGCCGCTCGCCACTCCAGGATGCTGCGGGCTCGCACGAACGTCGCGTGCGGCATCTCCGCGGCCAGCATCGCCGCGTCGGCGGCCGGGTGGATCGGGTCGGCCGGGTGGCCGACGACCAGGGCTGGGACGTCGATGGCGCGCCGCTGCGCCGACGACGGCGCGATCCGGCCGAAGAAGATGCCGTGCACCGCGGCGGCCATCGGGGCCGCCTGCTGGTTGCAGGTGTCGAGCCCGATGCCCACCCAGAAGGGCACCAGCCCGCGCGGGACGGGCCTGGTCACCCAGCGCAGCGCCGAGACGGTCACCGGCAGGAAGCGCGCCGCGAAGAGCAGCGGCGCGAAGGCCATGATCCCGGCCTCGAGTGCGTTGTCGAGGACCGGCATCTCGAGCAGCAGCCCCCGCACCCGACCCGGGGCCAGCACGGCCACCTCGAGCGACACGTTGGCGCCCAGCGACGTCCCTCCCACGATCGCCTGCTCGGCACCGAGGTGGTCGAGCAGCGCCACCACCTGCTCCCCGAAGGCCGTCATCGAGTACGACAGCGGGTCCGCCGGACGGTCCGAGCGGCCGTGCCCGAGCAGGTCGAGGGTCACCACGTGGAGCCCCTCGGCCGCGAGCGCGCGGGCGAGCGGCTGGTGCATCCGGCGCGGCATCAGCTGGCCGTGCAGGAGCACCACCCAGGCATCGCCCGAGCCGTACTCGGTGTACTCCAGCCGGTCCCGCCCGGCCGCGTGCTCCAGGAAGAACTGGCCGATCCGCTCGCTGACCAACATGGCGAGAACCTACCGGTCAGGCGCGGTTCACGGCGCTGATCACGGCCTTCAGCGAGGCGGTCACGATGTTGGCGTCCAGCCCGACGCCCCACAGGACCTTCTCGCCGACCGCGCACTCGACGTACGCCGCCGCGATCGCGTCGCCGCCCGAGGACAGCGCGTGCTCGTGGTAGTCGAGCACGCGTACGTCGAAGCCGTGGGGCAGTCCGTTGATCGCGTCCACGAAGGCCGCGATGGGGCCGTTGCCCTCCCCCGACAGGCTGGTCAGCTCGCCGTCCACGAACACGTTGACGCTGAGCTGGTCCTTCTCGCCGGCGGCGCTGCTGGTGTGGACCGAGTCGAGCCACAGCGGGCGCTCGCGGTCGAGGTACTCGTGGCGGAAGGCGTCCCAGATCGCGGCCGGCGCGACCTCGCCGCCCTCGGCATCGGTGCGCTGCTGGATGACCCGGCTGAACTCGATCTGGGCTCGGCGCGGCAGGTCGAGCTTGTGCTCGTGCTTGAGGATGTAGGCCACCCCGCCCTTGCCGGACTGGCTGTTGACCCGGATCACGGCCTCGTAGCTGCGGCCGACGTCCTTGGGGTCGATGGGGAGGTAGGGCACGGCCCACTCGTGGTCCTCGACGGGTACGCCGACCCGGTCGGCGTCGCGCTCGAGGGCCTCGAAGCCCTTCTTGATGGCGTCCTGGTGCGATCCGGAGAAGGCCGTGTAGACGAGGTCGCCGCCGTACGGGTGCCGCTCGTGGACCGGCAGCTGGTTGCAGTACTCGACCGTGCGGCGGACGTCGTCGATGTCGGAGAAGTCGATCTGCGGGTCGATGCCCTGGGTCAGCAGGTTGAGCCCCAGCGTCACCAGGCACACGTTGCCGGTGCGCTCGCCGTTGCCGAACAGGCAGCCCTCGATCCGGTCGGCGCCGGCCAGGTAGCCGAGCTCGGCCGCGGCGACCGCCGTACCCCGGTCGTTGTGCGGGTGCAGGGAGAGGACCACGTGCTCGCGGTGGTGCAGGTGTCGACCCATCCACTCGATGGAGTCGGCGTACACGTTGGGCGTGGCCATCTCGACGGTCGCCGGCAGGTTGATGATGACGGGCCGCTCGGCGGTCGGCTCGAAGACGTCGAGGACCGCGTTGCAGATGCGGACCGCGAACTCGAGCTCGGTGCCGGTGTAGGACTCGGGCGAGTACTCGTAGAAGACGTCGGTGCCCGGGACCAGCTCCTCGTACTTCTTGCAGACCTCCGCGCCTCGCACCGCGATGTCGAGGATGCCGTCCTCGTCCAGGCCGAAGACGACGCGGCGCTGCAGCGTCGACGTGGAGTTGTAGAGGTGCACGATCGCCTGCTTGGCGCCGCGCAGGGACTCGTAGGTGCGCTCGATGAGCTCCTCGCGGGCCTGGGTCAGCACCTGGATGACCACGTCATCGGGGATCAGGTCCTCCTCGATGAGCATCCGCACGAAGTCGAAGTCCGTCTGCGAGGCGGCCGGGAAGCCGACCTCGATCTCCTTGTAGCCCATCTTCACGAGGAGCAGGAACATCTCCTTCTTGCGGGCCGGGCTCATCGGGTCGATGAGCGCCTGGTTGCCGTCGCGCAGGTCCACGGCGCACCAGCGGGGAGCCTGGGTCATCCGCTTGGTGGGCCAGGTGCGGTCGGTCAGGTCGACCGGGAGGAACGGCACGTAGCGCTCGTGCTTCATGCCGCTCGGCTGCTGGGGGTTGCGCTCGTGGGGCGGGGCGTTGCTGATCATGAGGTCCTCGATGTCGCTGGTGACGGGCGCCGGTGCACAGCACGCTCTCCGCAGCGAGGGGCCGACTGGGTCTAGGCCTCGCTGCGGCAGCGAAGAAGGAGGCTGCGCGTCATGATGGGTCCACAGTAGCCCGGCGCCTCACGAACGACCTCCCGGTCGTCACGTCGTGAGACGCACCCGCCGCCCCGAACGCGCACGGGGTCGTGCTCAGGCCCGGCCCCGGGCCGCGAACGCGACGGCCGTGACGTCGAACGGCCCGTCCCCCAGCCGCTCGCGGCAGGTCGCACGGAGCTGCTCGCGGCGTGCGGGCTCCAGGGCGGCGATCACCTCACCCACCGGTCCGACCCCGCGGAGGTAGGGCTCCCACCACTCCTCGAACGTCGGGTGGGTGACGGTCACCGGCATCTCGGTGCCCTCGACCTCGCGCAGGCCCGCGCCCTCCAGGAGCTGCACGAGCTCGCCGGACGCCCCAGCAGGGATGGGCCCCTCGCCCGGGTGGTCGGGGTCCACCTCGGCCAGGGCCGCCCAGATCGGGGCCATCGGCTCGCGACTGCCCGCCAGGTCCCAGGTGGTCGCGCCGACCCAGCCGCCGGGGCGGGTCACCCGGGCCATCTCGGCGAGGCCGCCGATCGGGTCGGACATGAAGTGGACGACCAGGCAGGAGCCGGCGACGTCGAAGGAGTCGGCGTCGTACGGCAGCGACTCCGCGGTGCCCTGGCGGACGTCGACCCCGGGGAAGCGGGAGCGGCACGCCTCCACGAACGGCGGCGAGGGATCCACCGCCGCGACGTGCTCGGCACCCAGGCGCTCGACGAGGTGCCCGGTCAGAGCGCCCGGACCGCACCCGACGTCGACGGCCCGCTGGCCGCCGGTCACCTCGAGCCAGTCCGCCAGGGTGGCTGCGAGGGGCCGCGAGTAGCGGCCCATGAACCGGTCGTACGCCTCGCCCGCCACCTCGAACGTCATGCCTGGCGACGCTACTCCTCGACGGCGCCGGCCGGCGAGCTCCGGGTCGTCGGACACGAACTCGGCCGCCTCGACCACCCGCTGCGGAGCCGTCACCTCCATGAACCGGACCTCGACCACGTCGCGGTTGTCGCCCGACTTGCCGCGCCGGACCGGGTCGTCGTACGTCAGGACCATCCGGTAGCCACCGCCCGGCCGCGGGTCGAACCACTCGACCGCGGCCGACATGCCGGCCGGCGGCAGCCACGCGGCCCGGGCGTCGGCATCGACCAGCGCGGCGAACACGGCCCCGGGCGGAGCCGGCACGACCCGGTGTGCCTCGTCGACGCGCTCCACGACCACGATCGTAGGCCCCTCACCCGGGGGTTAGCCTCGGCCCATGGCCCGCCTGCTCGTCGTCCACCACTCCCCCACGCCGTTGGTGCGCAGCCTGGCCGACGCCGTGCTCGCCGGCGCCCGGGACGAGGAGATCACCGGTGTGGAGGTGGTCGAGCGGGAGGCCCTGGCGGCCACCGGCGAGGACGTGCTGGCGGCCGACGGCTACCTGCTGGGCACGACGGCCAACTTCGGCTACATGTCGGGCGCGCTCAAGCACTTCTTCGACACGATCTTCCTCGAGGCCGGTGGGGCGCTGACCGCCGACGGCTCCGCGTCCGGCGGGTCCGGGGGGCGGCGCCCGTTCGGGCTGTGGGTGCACGGTCGCTACGACACCACCGGTGCGGTGCGGTCGGTGGAGTCCATCGTCGGTGCGCTGCCCTGGCGGCAGGCCGCACCGGTGCTCGAGGTCGTCGGCGAGGTGGGAGACGACGAGCGCGAAGCGGCGTACGAGCTCGGCGGTACGATCGCCGCGCTGCTGAGCGAGTGAACGGACGGGACACCATGGCGCACCGCGGGATCGGCGTCGCCGTCCTCCTCGCCGCCCTGGCGCTCGCCGGGTGCACCGACGACGGGGGCTCCCCGGAGCCGGCCTCGCCCTCGACCTCGCCGTCCTCGACCGAGCCCGCCGCCTCGCCCTCGCCGACCGCGGTCGTGTCCCCTGAGCGACCGACCCGGGACGGCTGCCACCTCCTGACGTACGAGGAGGCGATCGCACCCGTGGTCGCCGGCACCGACGTGCCCTGCGGGCAGCGCCACACCTCGCAGACCTACCGGGTCGGGCGGCTCGACCTGGTCGAGGACGGCCACCTGCGTGCCGTCGACTCCCCCGACGTCCAGGCCGACGTCGCACGCACCTGCACCACCCTGCTCGGCCCGCACGTGGGCGGGTCGGTCGAGGACCGGCGCCTGAGCATGGTGCAGGCCGTGTGGTTCACCCCGTCGGTGGAGGACGCTGCGGCCGGGGCCGACTGGCTGCGCTGCGACGTCGTGGTCCTCGCCTCCGCGGGCGAGCTGCTGCCCCTCCCGCGCACGTCCCGTGGGCTGGTCGGCTCCTCGGACCGCTTCGCCATGTGCAGCACCGCGGAGCCGGGGGCGGCGGCGTTCTTCCGGGTCCCGTGCGGGGTCGGGACCCACGCGTGGCGGGCGATCTCGACGGTCGACCTGCCGGGGTCGGCGTACCCCACGGCCGCCCGGGCGGCCGCCCGGATGGAGTCGGCGTGCCGCTCCGCCGCGCGGGCCCGTGCCGACGACCCGCTCGACTTCACCTGGTCGGAGGAACGCCCGACCGAGGCCCAGTGGGAGTCGGGCCAGCGGTACGGCATCTGCTGGGTGCCGGACTGAGCACACTCGGCACCGCCTCCAGGACAAACGGGTTGGTCCCGACGCCGCACATTTGCAAGGGTCGACCCATGGCGACCATCGAGCGGCTCGGGCCCGACGACTGGCAGGACTTCCGGGAGATCCGTCTGCGCGCGCTCGCCGACGCGCCCACCGCCTTCGGCATGACGCTCGCCGACGTCGAGGCGCAATCCGAGGACGCGTGGCAGGGCCGTCTGCGGCAGGGCGACCCGATCCTGGCCGTGCGCGAGGACGACCGCCTCGTCGCCATGGGTGCCGGCTGGCTCCCGCCCGACGAGCCCGACCGGATGATGGTGTGGGGCATGTGGACCGCGCCGGAGGCACGGGGTCGCGGCTACGCCCGCGTCCTGCTGGACCGGCTCGTCGACCATGCCCGCGCACGGGGGGCCCGCACCGTGGAGCTGCACGTCACCGAGGGCAACGACATCGCGCGCCGGCTGTACGAGGACTGCGGTTTCCTCGCCACCGGCGAGTGGACGCCGCTGCGTGAGGGCTCGCGCCTGCGCATCGAGCTGCTGCGCCTGGTCACGTCGTCCCGGAGGTGACGGGCAGGCTCAGAAGCCGAGCTTGCGCAGCTGGCGCGGGTCGCGCTGCCAGTCCTTGGCGATCTTGACGTGCAGGTCGAGGTAGACCGGGGTCCCGAGCAGGGCCACGATCTGCTCGCGGGCGGCGGTCCCGACCTCGCGCAGGCGGGCGCCCTTGTGCCCGATCATGATCCCCTTCTGCGAGTCGCGCTCGACGTAGAGGTTGGCGTAGATGTCGAGCAGCGGCTTGTCGGCGTCGCGGCCCTCGCGGAGGTTCATCTCCTCCACCACGACGGCGATCGAGTGCGGCAGCTCGTCGCGGACCCCCTCGAGGGCGGCCTCGCGGATCAGCTCGGCGACCAGGATCTCCTCGGGCGCGTCGGTGAGGTCACCGTCCGGGTAGAGCGGCGGTCCCTCCGGCAGCATCCCGAGCAGCAGGTCGGACAGCAGGTCGACCTGGGAGCCGGACACGGCCGACACGGGGACGATCTCGGCCCACTCGGTGTCGGTCTCGGTGCCCAGGGCCGCGATGTCCAGCAGGTGCTGCCCGAGCTGCTCGGGGGTGACGAGGTCGGTCTTGGTGGCCACCGCGACCTTGATCGTGCGGCGCACCTTGCCGAGCTCCTTGACGATGAACCGGTCGCCGGGACCGATCTTCTCGTTGGCCGGGAAGCAGACCGCCACCACGTCGACCTCGGCCCAGGTGGTCTTGACGAGGTCGTTGAGCCGCTCGCCCAGCAGGGTGCGCGGGCGGTGCAGGCCGGGGGTGTCGACCAGGATGAGCTGTCCGTCGGGCCGGTGGACGATGCCGCGCACGACGGTGCGGGTCGTCTGCGGCTTCGAGGACGTGATGACGACCTTGGTGCCGACCAGGGCGTTGGTGAGCGTCGACTTGCCGGCGTTGGGCCGGCCGACGAAGCTGGCGAAGCCGCTGCGGAATCCCTCCGGGCGGGTGCCGTAGACCGGTCCTGCCGGCTCGATGCCGCGGACGTCGAAGTCCTTGTCGTGCTCGTTGCTCATGCGGTGCTCTCTCGCGCTGCGTCGTAGTCGGCCCAGATCTGGTCATCACTCTTCCCTGCCGCCTTGCCGGCGCGCCAGATGGGTCCCGGATCGACGGCTCGAGGCTGCCGCTTCTGGCCGCCGCCGCGCCAGTAGCCCATGACGTCGTACGCCGACGACGGCAGCGCACGCTCGCGCATCAGGTGCTTGCGGATCGTCCGCATCTGCGCGGACTCCCCCGCCATCCAGAAGTAGCCGTCACCCTCCGGCCAGTCGATCGCGGCGACCACGTCCGCGGTCGCCGTCTCGACACCCTCCGGCGGTGTCGTCCAGGTGACGTCGCCGGCCACGTAGTCGCGGATCGGCTCGTCGGGCGTCTCCACCCAGGCGGTCACGGGCACCGAGGTGCTCTCCATGATCCGCGCGATGGCCGGGAGCGCGGTCAGGTCGCCGACCAGGAGCAGCCAGGCGGCGTCGACCGGCATGTCGAAGGACCCCCGAGGGGCGCTCACCGTCACGGTGTCGCCGACGCAGTCGGTCGTGGCCCACTCGGTGACCAGACCGGTCTCGTGGACGACCACGTCGAGGACGAGCTCGCCGTCGGCCCACGAGCGCACGGTGTAGTAGCGGATCTGGAACTGGCCCGGGACGGTCAGCGCCACCCACTCGTCGGGCACGCCGGTCGAGGTGAAGCCGGCCAGCCCGGGACCGCCCAGCACCAGGCGCACGAAGTGCGAGGAGAGCTGCTCGCGTCGCAGGACGTCCGCGTCGTACACAGCTGCTCGGGTGCTCACCCGGACAGGCTATCCGCGTTCCTCCGGCTCACCGGGGGCGCCCGTCACCAGTCGGGGCGCATCGGGAAGGAGGACCGGCCGTCGTCGTGGTTGCGCGTGGCCAGCACGTGGTGCAGCTCGACCTCGTCACGCTCGAAGCCCACCCTCGAGCCGGCCATGTAGATCCCCCACACGCGCGCCGTCCCCTCCCCCACCTCGGCGACGCACTCGTCCCAGTGCTCGGCGAGGTTGCCGTTCCAGTCGGCCAGCGTGCGGGCGTAGTGCAGGCGCAGGTTCTCGGTGTGCTGCACCTCGAGCCCGGCGTCCTGGGCGGCGGCGACGATGGTGCCCGACCCGATGAGCTCGCCGTCGGGGAAGACGTAACGGTCGATGAACGCCCCCGTCACCTGGCGCTTGTTGTGGTTGCGGGTGATGCAGTGGTTGAGCAGCCGTCCGCCGGGCCGGAGCCGGTCGCGCAGGTGGGCGAAGTACGCCGGGTAGTTGCGCACCCCGACGTGCTCCAGCAGGCCGATCGAGCTCACCGCGTCGAAGCCGGTCTCCAGGACGTCGCGGTAGTCGAGGTGGCGCACCTCGGCCAGGTCGCCGAGCCCCTCGAGGTCGATCGCCTCCTTGGCCCACTGCGCCTGCTCGAGGGACAGCGTGACGCCCAGCGCGCGTACGCCGTACTCGCGCGCCGCGTGGCGCACCATCCCGCCCCAGCCGCACCCGACGTCGAGCAACCGCTGCCCCGGCTGCAGGGCCAGCTTGCGGCAGACCAGGTCGAACTTCTCGGCCTGCGCCTCCTCCAGCGTCGCGTCCGGGGTGGGGTACAGCGCGCAGGTGTAGGCCATCGACGGCCCCAGCACCCGCTCGTAGAAGCGGTTGGAGACGTCGTAGTGCCGCGCGATCACCCCGGCGTCACGGGTCATGGAGTGCCGCAGCCCCTCCACCGCGCGGCGCCACCGCGGCAGGTGCTCCTGCGGCGGCGGGGGCGGCGGGCGCAGGTGCGAGAGCCCGAGGCCCCGGGCGATCGCGAACGCCTCCGACGGCGGCGGCACCCGGAACCGGGTGTGGTCCTTGAGCAGCACGAGCAGGTCGTACGGATCACCGGGGTGGACGCCGGTCAGGTCGAGGTCCCCGCTCACGTAGGCCCGGGCCAGCCCGAGGTCTCCGGGTGCGGTCATCAGGTGGGCGAGCCCTCGTTCGGTCCGCAGGTGCAGCCCGATGGCCGCGTCCGGTGGCCCCGCGCTGCTGCCGTCGTACGCCGTGAAGCGCACGGGCATCCCGTCGCGCATGAGCCTGCCCACCGCGGCCCCGATGGGCATCTGTCGTGTGCCGGTCATCGTCCACCCACCACCTTGTCGAAGAGATCGGTCATCCGGCCGTCAGGGTCGTGCACCGACCGGACCCGGGCGAGGTTGGCCCCGTCGTAGAGCCGGTCGAAGTCGTCGCGCTCGTAGAAGGCCTCGGAGTAGAGGCTCTTGTGGCCGCCCAGCTCGGCGACCTTCGCCTCGATGGCCCGGTTGCGGGGGGCGTCCGGTGCCTCCGGGCCCACGGCGACGCTGCCCCAGAAGCCGACGTTGACGTACGTCGTCCCGGCGGTCAGCGGGTAGGTCGGCCAGGGCCGCTCGGCGTCGGTGCGCCGCAGCCGCAGCGGGCACAGCCACACCGGACGCATCCCGATCTCGGCGTCGAACCAGCCCAGGAACTCGGCCAGCCGGTCGACCGGGACCTCGACGTCCTGCACCACCCGCTCACCCTGCGGGCGGCCGGCCCGCCGGTCGAGCCGGTCGCCGATGCCGAACCGACGGTCCAGGGCGACGAGCCGCCAGTAGACGTCGGAGCGGCGCAGGCGCCGCGGCCAGAGGCGGCGTACGACGGGGTGCTGGGCCCCGAAGGCCTGCGAGCACCAGAACCAGTCGGTGTCCCAGCGCCACAGGTAGTCGTGGATCGTCAGCCGGTCCACGGATCGCTGCTGCAGCGAGCGGTAGAAGACCTGCTGGCCGGCGTAGTCGCTGGTCGGCCCCGGCTCGTCGGTCCAGCGGGCGAGGGTGAGGTAGAGCTCCCCGGGGGCGAAGGCCACACCGTCGAGACCGTCGACCTGCTCGCCGTCCCAGGTGCGCTCGGCCACGATCCGCGCCACCGCCGCGGCGAGCTCGGCGGCGTCGCTGAAGCGCACGTGCCTCAGGGCGACGTAGGCCGGGACGCGCTCGAGCTCGATCCGCAACCGGGTGGCGTAGCCCAGGGAGCCGTAGGAGTTGGGGAAGGCGTCGAAGAGGTCGTCGCCGGGCTTGGTGGTGACGATGTCCCCCGCGCCGGTGAGGACGTCCATCTCCAGGACCGACTCGTGGGGCAGCCCGCGGCGGAAGCTGGTCGACTCGATCCCCAACCCGGTCACCGCACCGCCCAGGGTGATGGTGCGCAGCTGCGGGACAACGTACGGGATGAGGCCGTGCTGGAGGGTGACCTCGACCAGGTGCTCGTAGGTGCACATGCCCTGCACCTCGGCGACGTCGCCGTCGACCTCGATGACGTCGACGAGTCCCGAGACGTCGAGGCCGGGCGCCGTCGTGTGGCGGGCGCGGAAGAGGTTGGAGGTCTGCTTGGCCAACCGTACCTGCGCACCCGGGGGCAGCGCGGCGTAGGAGCTCATCAGCCTCGCCACGCCGGTCAGGTGTCGGTCGCGACCGATCGCCGTGCGCACGCAGGACACGGTAGCGATCAGCACGGACACCGGACAGTGCCTTTGGTATGACGTTCAGGTGACCAGCGTGTTGCCCACCGTGCCGCGCGGATCGCCCACGTGGACCGGGACATCGGCCCCGGCGAACTCGCGTACGACGGCCAGCTCGGGCGGCGCGTCGCTCTCGGTCAGCACCACCCCCGCCTCCAGGCCCCGCGAGCCCGACGAGACGGCCATGGCCACGCACACCTCGAGCGCGGTCAGGGACATCGAGGGCAGGACCACGCTCGCCGCCGCGTAGGTGCGGCCGTCGAGGTCGCGGACCGCCGCGCCCTCGGCGGCGCCGGTGCGGGCCCGGGTGCTCCGGGCGAGGGTCACCAGCTTGGCGTCCTCGGCGGACAGGTCGGGGTCAGTCATCGTCGCGCTCCTCGTCGTCGGCGTCGGCCTCGCGCATGGACACCGGCGCCACCAGCACGGTGCCGATCTTGTTGCGGCGACCCGAGACCCGCTCGGCCTCGAAGCGCAGCCCGTGCGCCTCGACGACGGAGCCCGGGATGGGCACCCGGCCCAGCTGCTTGGCCATCAGGCCGCCGACGCTGTCGACGTCCTCGTCGTGCACCGAGACGCCGACCAGCTCGTCGAGGTCGTCGACGGGGTAGCGCGAGGAGACCCGGTAGGTGCCGTCCTCGAGATACTCGACGTCGGTCTCCTCCTCGTCGTACTCGTCGGTGATCTCGCCGACGATCTCCTCGAGGACGTCCTCGATGGTGATCAGCCCGGCGGTGCCGCCGTACTCGTCGACCACGACTGCGATGTGCTGGCGACGTGCCTGCAGCTCGGTGAGCAGCGCGTCGACCGGCTTGGACTCCGGCACCCAGTGGACGGGCCGCATGACCTCGTCGACGCGCTGCGTGAACTCCACGTCGGGCTGCTCGAAGTCACGACGGACGAGGTCCTTGAGGTAGGCGATGCCCACGATGTCGTCGAGGTTCTCCCCCACCACCGGCACGCGCGAGAAGCCGCTGCGCAAGAAGAGCGACATGGTCTGCCGCAGGTTCTTGTGGCGCTCGATGTAGACCACGTCGGTGCGCGGCACCATCACCTCGCGGGCGATCGTGTCGCCGAGCTCGAAGACCGAGTGGATCATCTTGCGCTCGCCGGACTCGATCACCGCCGACGCCTCGGCCAGGTCCACCAGCTCGCGCAGCTCGGTCTCGGTCGAGAACGGTCCCTCACGGAAGCCCTTGCCGGGCGTGATCGCGTTGCCGAGCAGGATCAGCAGCTGCGGGATCGGGCCCAGGATGCTGGTGACGAAGGACAGCGGGCCCGCCGACACGGTCGCGACCGTCTGGTCGTGCTGACGACCCACCGTGCGGGGGGCCACCCCGATGACCACGAACGAGACGAGCAGCATGGCGCCCACACTGGTGAGGTACGCCGGCCAGAAGTCGCCGTTGTAGAGGTCGTGGACCCACAGCGCGACGAGCACGATGGCCGCGGTCTCGCACAGCAGCCGCAGCAGCAGCGCGGTGTTGAGGTAGCGCGCGGGGTCGTCGAGGATCGTCAGCAGGCGCCGGGAGCCCGAGGCACCCTCCGCGACCAGCTCCTCGGCACGGGCGCGGGAGAACCCGCCGATGGCGGCGTCGGCCGCGGAGAAGAGGCCGGCCAGCACGACCAGCGCGGCTGCCACCAGGAGCAGCCAGATGTCGCCGATCACTGCGTCGGACCAGGGGCCGAGGCCCGCCACTCCTCCAGGAGCTCGGCCTGCAGGCCGAACATCTCCTCGTGCTCGTCCGGCTCGGCGTGGTCGTAGCCGAGGAGGTGGAGGATGCCGTGCACGGTGAGCAGCTCGATCTCGGCGACGGTGCCATGACCGGCCTCCGCACCCTGGCGCTCGGCCACGCTCGGGCACAGCACGAGGTCGCCGAGCACGCCCTCCTCGGGCTCCTCGTTGACCTTGCCGGGGCGCAGCTCGTCCATCGGGAACGCGAGTACGTCGGTGGGACCGTCCTTGTCCATCCACTGCGCGTTGAGCAGCGCGATGGTGTCCTCGTCGACGGCCTTGATGCACAGCTCGGCGAGCGGGTGGACGCGCATCCTGTCCAGCACGAAGCGCGACAGCGTCGAGAGGCGACGGACGTCGAGCTCCTGCTCGGACTCGTTGAGGACCTCGATGCTCATCGGTTGGTCCCCCTCGGTCGCGAGTCGCGCGAGTGCGGGGCGGGCTGCTGGGCGTCGAAGGCGTCGTACGCCGCGACGATGCGGCCCACGAGCCGGTGCCGCACCACGTCGTGGGACGTGAGGCGGTTGAACACGACGTCCTCGACCCCGTCGAGGATGCCCTCGACCACGCGGAGGCCGGACTGGACCCCGTTGGGCAGGTCGACCTGGGTGACGTCACCGGTGACGACGATCTTGGAGCCGAAGCCGAGGCGGGTGAGGAACATCTTCATCTGCTCCGGCGAGGTGTTCTGCGCCTCGTCGAGGATGATGAACGCGTCGTTGAGGGTGCGCCCGCGCATGTAGGCCAGCGGGGCGACCTCGATGGTCCCGGCCGCCAGCAGCTTGGGGATCGTCTCCGGGTCGAGCATGTCGTGCAGCGCGTCGTACAACGGGCGCAGGTAGGGGTCGATCTTCTCCGACAGGGTGCCGGGGAGGAAGCCGAGCCGCTCGCCGGCCTCGACCGCGGGACGGGTCAGGATGATGCGGCTGACGTCCTTGGCCTGCAGGGCCTGCACGGCCTTGGCCATCGCCAGGTAGGTCTTGCCGGTGCCGGCCGGGCCGATCCCGAAGGTGATCGTGTGCTTGTCGATCGAGTCGACGTAGCGCTTCTGGTTGAGCGTCTTGGGCCTGATCGTGCGGCCGCGGTTGCTCAGGATGTTGAGGGACAGGACGTCGGCGGGGCGCTCGGTCGTCTCGGCGCGCATCATCGAGATGATCCGCTCGACCGTCTCGGCGGTGACGCCCTGGCCGGTGCGGATGATGGTCACGATCTCGTCGAGCAGGCGCTCGGCGAGGGCGACCTCGGCGGGCTCACCGGTGAGGGTGATGCGGTTGCCGCGGACGTGGACGTCGGCGGAGAACGCGCGCTCGATGAGGCCGAGGTGCTCGTCGCCGGGGCCGAGGACACTGACCATGTCGATGCTGTTGGGCACGACGACGGTGTGGGAGGGGTATGGAGTCTCAGTCATGGGTGGCTCCAWGCTACCGAGCGGGACCGACACCGCCCACCGAGAACCCCTGCGGACGTACGGTGTCCCCATGCCGGGTCCCGACCACGACGTCCACGAGTGGTACGACGAGGATCCCGACGACCACGACGACGACACCGCCCCGATGTGGTTCGCGGGCCAGCACCTGCCCGAGGACGCCCGCCGCATGGGGCTGACCCACCACACCATCGAGGGCGCGCTCCTCGACTTCGGCGGCCGCCTCGACGCCTCGAAGCCGTGGCACCGGGTCACCGCGTGGGCGCTGCTCGTGGTCTTCGGGATGCCGGTGGTCTTCGCCGTGCTGAGGCTGCGCTACCTCTTCTGAGGCCCGTTCAGGGCGTGCTGACCTGGAGCATCCCCAGGCACATCTCGTCCGTGGTGCCCTCGCCCCACACGACGTACCGGTCGGGCTGGCCCTCGAAGGACGGCAGCTGGTCGCGCAGCCACTGCACGTGCTTGCAGGTGACCTTCACGGTGTCACCCGGCTGCAGTGAGACCGGGTCGATGTCGCGCGCCCCCTGGTCGTCGAAGTCCCAGACGGGGATGTCGAGGACCGTCTTCTCGCGGTCGGTACCGGGGTTGGTGACGACGCTGATCTCCCGACCCAGCAGGTGCATGTGCCCGCCGGCCGCGTGGATCGTGATCGGCTCGTGCACGGTGCGCGTGCAGCTCTGCACCTGGCCGGGATCGGGCTCGCCGCCGCAGAGCAGGTACAGCACGTTGGCGGTGCGGGCCCCCTCGGCGCCGAAGCGCTGCAGCACGTCCATCATCGCGGCGTCGCGGTCGCACAGCGGCCCATCGGCGTATGCCGCCCGGCAGGGCAGCTCGACCGGGGCCGGCAGCAGCATCGTGTGCAGCTCGGTCATGTCGCGTGTGCCGGGCGCGAGGCGCAGCTGGGCCGCCGACGTGTCCGGCTGGGTGCCGGCCAGGAGGTTGTAGTGGACCTRCATGACGATCCGGGACCCCTGGGCGAGACGCACGCCGTAGCCGGGCTTGCGGACCGACTCCTTGCCGCCCGGCGCCCACGCGCCGATCCACGCGGCGTCGTCGACGTCCTGGAAGGCGTCGAGACCGGTGCCGCCGAAGCAGGTCCAGCCCTCCCCGTCGTCCTGGGCGTCCTGCTCCTCCGCGGCGGCAACCTGGTCGGCCGGGACCTGGAACAGGATCACGTGGTGGACGACCTCGGGGTTGCCGGGCTGCACGGTGGTGCCGGTGAGCCAGGTGTCGCGGTCGAGCTCGGGGTCGAGCAGGAAGCAGCGGTAGTCGTCGGTGCCCGTGCCGTACGGCGCGGAGGGGGTGTACGCCGCGGGCATGCTGAGGGTCTCGCGCCTCTCCCCCTTGCGCAGCGGCACCTCCGCAGCCGGCTCGGCGCCCGCGTGGCCGTCGTGCCCGGTCGCCGTCCCTGCGGACGCCTCGTTCGTGGCGGTGTCGGTGGCCTGGTGACCGGCCGGGTGGTCACCGGACGTCGACGAGCAGCCCGCCAGGACGAGCACGGCGCCAGCGAGGGCGGCCACGAGCCGGCGGCTCATCCGGGCGGCCACTGGAGCGAACGCCCGCCGAGGACGTGCAGGTGGGCGTGGAAGACGGTCTGGCCGGCCCCGGCCCCGGTGTTGAAGACGGCCCGGTAGCCGTCGGTGATGCCTTCCCGGTCGGCCACGTCGGCGGCGGCCCGCACGACGTCGGCCAGACCGGACGGCTCGTGGTGCGCCAGCTCGGCGGCGTCGGCGTAGTGGCTGCGCGGGACCACCAGCACGTGGGTCGGGGCCTGCGGGTTGATGTCGCGGAACGCGACGGTCGTCTCGTCGGCGCGCACGATGTCAGCAGGGACGTCACCGGCCACGATCTTGCAGAACAGGCAGTCGTCGGGACGATCGGGCGCGGTCATGGGCCCAGCGTAAGTCCGCCGTCCCCGGCGTGTAACCGATTCGTGGCGTCGTACGTCCCACTAGCGTGAAAAGCATGCGCACCACTTCCCTGGCCCTGTACGCCACGCTCACCCTCGGGCTGGCCTCGGGCCTGTCCGCCTGCTCCGACGACGCCCCGTCCGCCGACGACCAGGCGCCCGCCGGCGCCTCCGCGACCGACTCCGCGACCGACTCCGCGACCGACTCGACCACGCAGGAGCCGACCGGCGAGCCCAGCCAGTCCGACTCCGCCGGCACCGGCGACGACTCGGGCGGGGCCTCCGGGTCAGCCGTGCCCGTCTACTACGTGGGCGACACCCCGCAGGGACCGCGCCTGTTCCGCGAGTTCCAGCAGGTCTCCGGGGACCCGCTGCTCGGGGCGGCGGAGCTGGTGGACGGCGGCACCCCCCTCGACCCGGACTACCGCACCGAGTGGCCCGACGTGGGCATCGAGAGCGTCCAGGCCACCGACGGCGTGCTGCTCGTGACCATCCCCGGCGACGGCTTCACCGACCGGCCCGACGGCATGTCCAAGAACTCGGCCCGGCTCGCCGTCCAGCAGCTCGTCCACACGCTCCAGGGCGTCCAGCAGGAGCGGGTGCCGGTGCAGGTGCAGCGCACGGGCAGCGACCCGGTCCTCTTCGGCATCAGCACCGAGAAGCCCTTCACCAACGCCCCGGCGCTCGAGGTCTCGAGCCTCGTCAACGTCACCTCCCCCGCCCAGGGCGCGACGGTGGAGGGCGACACCCTCGAGGCGAGCGGAGTGGCGTCCTCGTTCGAGGCCACCGTGCCGTGGGAGATCTCCCAGGGCGACGAGGTCGTCCTCGACGGCTTCGCGACCGCCTCGGGGTGGATGGACAAGCTCTACCCCTGGGCGGCGTCCATCGACGTCTCGACCCTGGAGCCGGGCGACTACACCTTCGTCGCCCGCACCGAGGACGCCTCCGGGGGCGCCGAGGGTGCCGGTCCGCACGAGGACAGCAAGGACTTCACCCTGCGCTGATCGGGCGCTCGAGCCCGCCCGGTCATCGCCACCGGTCGGTACGCGCGAGCAGCGCGGCGACCGCGACGACGCCGGCGGTCGACGTACGCAGCACCTCGTCACCGAGGCGGACGGTGACGGCGCCGGCGGACTCGAGCAGCGCCAGCTCGTCGGGGGCGATGCCCCCCTCGGGGCCGACCACGACCACGATCCGTCCCGCGGCCGGGACCTCCACCCCCGCCAGCGGTGTCGTGGCGTCCTCGTGGAGCACCACGGCCAGGTCGGCGTCGGCGACCAGGTCGCGAACGGCGTCGGTCGAGGCCAGGGGGGTCACCGTCGGCAGCCAGGAGCGGCGGGACTGCTTGCCGGCCTCCCGGGCCGTCGCCTGCCACTTCGCGTGCGACTTCAACGCACGCTCGCCCTTCCACACCGCGACCGAGCGGGCGGCGGCCCAGGGCACGACCACGTCGACACCCACCTCGGTGAGGACCTCGACGGCGAGCTCGCCGCGGTCGCCCTTCGGGAGCGCCTGCACCACGGTGAAGGCCGGCGCTGGTCGGCCCACGGACGCGACCGAGCCCACCTCGACGCCGAAGACGCGCTTGCCCGTCGTGGTGACCGAGCCGGTGACCGAGCGACCCTCGCCGTCGGTCAGCACCACCTGCTCACCGACGCGCAGTCGGCGTACGGCCACGGCGTGGTGGGCCTCGTCACCGGTCACCTCGACGAGCGCGCCGACGGCGACGCCCTCGAGCGACGGGACCAGGTGGACGGGGAGGCTCATGGGATCAGCGGTGTCGGATCAGTTCTGCCGGATCAGTGCTGCCGGATCAGTGCTGGTTGAAGGCGTCGCGCAACCGACCGAACATCGACTTGTGCGCCGCGTGGACCGCGCCGTCCGGCGACTCCTCGCCGCGGATCTCGGCGAGCTCGCGGAGCAGCTCCTCCTGGCGCTCGTCGAGACGCGTCGGGGTGTCGACGACCACGGTGACGATGAGGTCGCCGCGACCGCCACGCAGGCCCGGGACGCCGAACCCGCGCAGCACGTGCTCGCTGCCGGACTGGGTGCCGGGCTTGATCTCCAGGTCGTAGTCGGTGCGGACCTCGGAGTCCTCGTCGGTCTCCAGGTCGGCCTCGAGCAGCGGCAGGGTCAGCGTCGTGCCGAGCGCGGCCGCGGTCATCGGCAGCRTCACCGTGCAGTGCAGGTCGTTGCCGTGGCGCGTGAAGGTCGGGTGCGCGTCGACGTGGATCTCGACGTAGAGGTCTCCGGKAGGGCCGCCGCCGGGACCGACCTCGCCCTGGTCGCTGAGCTGCACGCGGGTGCCGTGGTCGACCCCGGCCGGGATCTTGACCGTGAGGCTGCGGCGCGACCGCACGCGACCGTCGCCCGAGCACTCGCGGCAGGGGTCGGGGATGATCTGGCCGAAGCCGCGGCAGGCCGCGCACGGGCGCAGGGTGCGGATCTCGCCCAGGAACGAGCGCTGCACCTGGGCGACCTCACCGGCGCCGCGGCAGGTCTCGCAGGTGACGGGCTTGGTGCCGGGCGAGGCGCCGTCGCCGTGGCAGGTCGAGCAGACGACCGCGGTGTCGACCTTCAGGTCCTTGGTCGTGCCGAAGGCCGCCTCCGCGAGCTCGACGTCGAGGCGGATCAGGGCGTCCTGCCCGCGGCGCATCCGCTGACGCGGACCACGACCCTGGCCACCGCCGCCGGCACCGGGGGCGCCGCCCCCGAAGAACGCGTCCATGATGTCGGTGAACGAGAAGCCCTGGCCCTGGCCGAATCCCGACGCGCCGCCACCGAAGGGGTCGCCGCCGCGGTCGTACGCCGACCGCTTCTGCGGGTCGGAGAGGACCTCGTAGGCGCGGGACACCTCCTTGAACTTCTCCTGCGTCGCCGGGTCCGGGTTGACGTCCGGGTGGAGCTGGCGGGCGAGGCCCCGGTAGGCCTTCTTGATGGCAGCCGCGTCCGCGTCACGGGAGACGCCGAGCAGCTCGTAGAGGTCCTGGGTCACTGGTGTCCTTCGTCGAGGATCCGGGAGACGTACCGTGCGACGGCGCGCACGGCAGCCATGGATCCGGGGTAGTCCATGCGGGTGGGGCCCACCACGCCGAGCGTGGCGAAGGCCTGGTCTGCGGGGCCGTAGCCGGTGGCCACGACACTGGTCGAGGAGAGTTGCGTGTAGGGCCCCTCGTGGCCGATGCGCACCGTCACCGAGTCGCCGGAGGTGGCCTCACCGAGGAGCTTGAGCAGCACCACGTGCTCCTCGAGCGCCTCGAGCAACGGCCGGACGGCGGTGTCGAAGTTGTCGCCGAAGCGCGCCAGGTTGGCCGCTCCGCCGACCGCCACCCGCTCGTCGCTGCGGTGGTCGGACATCGCCTCGGCCAGGGCCGTGACGACGTCACGGGTGAGGGCGGCCGTGTCGGGAGCGACCTCGTCGGGAAGACGTCCGAGGGCGGCCGCAGCATCGGCGATCCGCTCCCCCGCCGCCGCCCGGTTGACCCGGGTGCGCACGTCGGCGAGCTGCTCGTCGGTGAGCCCGGCACCGAGCTCGACGAGCCGCTGCTCGACCCGCCCGGTGCTGAGGATGAGGATCACCATCACCCGGGTCGGTGTCAGCGAGACGAGCTCGACGTGACGCACCGTGCTGCGCGAGAGGGTGGGGTACTGCACGATCGCGACCTGGCGGGTGAGCTGGCTCAGCAGCCGCACCGAGCGGCGTACGACGTCGTCGAGGTCGACCGCACCGTCGAGCAGGGTGGTGATCGCCCTCCGCTCGGCCGCGCTCATGGGCTTGACGCCGGTCAGCCGGTCGACGAAGAGCCGGTAGCCCTTGTCCGTCGGCACGCGCCCGGCACTGGTGTGCGGCTGGTGGATGAAGCCCTCGTCCTCCAGGGCGGCCATGTCGTTGCGCACCGTCGCCGGCGAGACGCCCAGGCTGTGACGCTCGACCAGGGCCTTGGAGCCCACGGGCTCCTCGGTCGCGACGTAGTCCTCCACGATCGCGCGGAGGACGGCGAGCCTGCGGTCCTCGACCATCGCGTCCTCCTCTCCTCGTCCGGGCCACCTGCCCTCGGGTCCTACGAGCACCGTGTCTGGCACTCGCTGAGCATGAGTGCCAAGCCTACTAGGGTCGCTCCCATGACTGACACCAGCGAGACGTCGATCGTCGAGATCGCCCCACGCGTGTGGGTGGCGCACCACGAGTGGATGCACGTCAACATCACCCTGGTGGGTGGCTCCGACGGTCTCGTCATGATCGACACGCACGGCTCGGCACGCGCCGCGCGCGAGGTCTCCGACGTCGTACGGCGTCTCGGCGCCGGTCCGGTGACGGCACTCGTCAACACCCACGACCACTGGGACCACTGGTTCGGCAACGACGTGATGGTGTCCGACGTCGGCGAGGTGCCGATCCACGCCACCGAGTTCGCGGTCGAGCAGATGGAGCGGGCCGGAGCGCGGCCCGATCCCGGACAGTTCCGCGGGCGGCCCCGGGAGGAGGAGATCCTCGCCACGGCGCTGCGACCCGCCACCCGCGCCTTCTCCTCGGCCATCGTCCTCGACCTCGGCGACCGGGCGGTCGAGCTGATCCACCCGGGACGCGGCCACACGGCCGGCGACCTGGTGGTGCGCGTGCCGGACGCCGACGTGATGGTCGCCGGCGACCTCGTCGAGGAGTCCGACAAGCCCTTCATCGGCGACGACTCGTTCCCGCTGGAGTGGCCGCTCACCCTCGACCTGGTGCTGGGGCTGACGACGGACGACACCGTGGTGGTCCCCGGGCACGGGCGCGTCGTGGACAAGGACTACGTGCAGGAGCAGCGCACCGAGCTCGGCATCATCGCCGAGACGATCCGCGACCTCGCCGGCCGGGGCATCCCCGTCGGCCGCGCCCTCGATGAGGGCGAGTGGCCGTGGGACGAGAAGCTGCTCACCTCGGCGGTGCGGCTCGGCTACGAGCACCTGCCCCGGAGCCAGAAGCGCCTTCCGCTCATCTGAACCTCTGTAGGGGGGTGTACGGGCGACCCGGACCTGGCGTAGGAACGACGCATGACCGAATCCAGCGATCTCCCCCAGGCCAGCGCGACCACCAGCGAGGCCGATGCCGACCACGAGGGCGGCAGCAAGTCCCCCGACGAGCAGCAGCTCGCGGGTGTCTCCGACGACCAGCTCCCCGAGGACCTCCAGCCGGGCGAGGACAACCCGCTCGCGGAGCCCCTCGACCCCGACGACGAGGCGACCAAGGACGCGGACGAGCTCGGCATGGACGACACGCAGGACGACACGACCGGCACCTACGAGTCCTCGGGCGAGACCCCCAGCACCGAGACGTCCGGCAGCGGGGACGACGAGACCGACCCAGAGTCCGTCAGCGGCGACGGTGCCCAGGGTGCCGGCATCACCGGCTGACCCGCTGTCCCCG
>NZ_JBFUKA010000047.1:0-36957 GCF_056401085.1 Nocardioides sp. P4_G4 | reverse complement strand
ACGACCCGGACGCCCTCAGGCGGCGAGCTGCTTKCCGACCTTCTTCTTGACCTTGACCAGCTTGCGCTTCTTGACGGTGTAGCCCTCGGGCAGGGTGCCCTCCTTGAGCATCCGCAGCGGGCAGCGGTTGCACTTCGTCCGGGAGACGCAGCACTCCTTCTTCGGGAGCCTGGCGACCTTGCCGGCCTTCTTGCCCTTGGACTTGCCCATGCCGGCACCCTACACGCGGGTGAGGCAAGCCTTACCTGAGTGTTGCCGACATCTCACGCGGGCCCGGCGACCATCCGCCAGCCCTCGTCGTCGCCCTCGAGGGCCAGGTGCGCGCCGCCCGGCAGCGCCAGGTCGTGCCCCGTCTCGCGCGGCCGGTCGAGCAGGACCGGCACCGTCACCATGATGGCGCCGCCGTGGCTGACCACCAGGACCCCCTCGCCGCGGTGGGCGTCGCGGACCTCGTCCAGCACGCCGGAGACACGGGCGGCGATCCCGGCCACGGCCTCGCCGCCGGGGATCCTCGCCGCGTCGTCCCCGGCCACCCAGGCCTCGAAGACCGGGCGGAGCGCGGCGGACTCACTCGCGTCGGTGCCGGCCAGCGCACCGACGCCGTACTCCCTCAGGTCCTCGCGGACGACGACGTCGACGCCCAGGACGCCCGCCGCGATCTCGGCGGTCTGCACGGCCCGCGAGAGCGGGCTGCACCACACGCGAGCGATGCGCTCGCCCAGGAGCCGCTCGCCGAGCGCCCGGGCCTGGGCACGTCCGGTCGCGCTGAGCGACCCGCCGTCGTCGGTGACCAGGTCCGTCTCGTGGTCGGCCTCGCCGTGACGGGCGAGGAAGACCCGGGTGGGGCACTGGAGATCGCTCATGGCGTCACGCTAGCCCCGCCCGGTCGGCACGTACGTTGGACGACATGCGCAGAGTGGAGCCCGAGGTCCCCGGTCCCGGCCAGGAGTCCGTGTGGGACTACCCCCGTCCCCCGCGGGTCGAGACCAGCAAGGAGACCGTCGAGATCCGGCTCGGCGGCGAGGTCGTCGCCCGCACCACGTCGTCGCTGCGCGTGCTGGAGACGAGCCACCCCCCGGCCTACTACCTGCCACGCGACGCGTTCGCCCCCGGCGTGCTGCGGCCGGTCGAGGGCACCACCTTCTGCGAGTGGAAGGGCGTGGCGACGTACTTCGACCTCGTCACCGACACCGCCACCGCCCGGCGGGCCGCCTGGACGTACGCCGACCCCACGCGCGGCTTCGAGGCGATCCGCGACCACCTGTCGGTGATGCCCGGGCAGGTCGAGGCGTGCCTCGTCGACGACGAGCTCGTGCGCGCCCAGGAGGGCGGCTTCTACGGCGGCTGGATCACCGACCGCGTCGTCGGCCCCTTCAAGGGCGGGCCCGGCAGCCACGGCTGGTGACCGCCGGGAGCACGCCGGTCAGACGAGGCCGTTGGCCTTCCTGATCACCTCGACGATGCCGCCCATGATCTCGGTCAGACCGAAGTCCTTGGGCGTGTAGACCGCCGCGACCCCGAGCTCGACGAGCCGCCTGCCGTCGGACTCGGGGATGATCCCGCCGACGATCACGGGCACGTCCTCGAGCCCCGCCGCGCGGAGGCCGTCGAGCACGTCGGGGACCAGCTCCATGTGCGATCCGGACAGGATCGAGAGCCCGACGCAGTGCACGTCCTCGGCGACGGCGGCCGCGACGATCTGGTCCGGGGTGAGGCGGATCCCCTGGTAGATCACCTCGAAGCCGGCGTCGCGAGCGCGCACGGCGACCTGCTCGGCACCGTTGGAGTGGCCGTCGAGACCGGGCTTGCCGACCAGCAGGCGCAGGCGGCCGCCGAGCTCCTCGCCCGTCGTACGCACCCGCTCGCGGACCGCGGCCAGCTCGGCGCCGGCCTCGGCCACGCCCACGGCACCGCTCACGCCGGTCGGGGCGCGGAACTCGCCGAAGACCTCGCGCAGCGTGCCGGCCCACTCCCCCGTGGTGGCGCCCGCCCGCGCCGCGGCGAGCGTGGCGTGCATGAGGTTCGTGTCGGTCTTGGCGTCGGCGGCCAGCCTCGTGAGCGCGTCCGAGACCGCGACCTCGTCGCGCTGGTCCTTCCAGGCCGCGACGGAGTCGAGCGCGGACTGCTCGGCGGCAGGGTCGGCGGCCATGATGGCCTCGTCGAGGTTGGCGGTGAGCGGCGACGGCTCGGTGGTGTCGAACTTGTTGACCCCCACGATGATCTCGTCGCCGTTCTCGATCCGCGCGCGCCGGGCGGCGTGGGCGCTGACCAGGGCCTGCTTCATGTAGCCGGCCTCGACGGCCGCGATGGCGCCGCCCATGGCCTGCACGCGGTCGATCTCGGTCCTGGCGCTGTCCACGAGCTCGGCGACCTTGGCCGCGATCACGTGCGAGCCGTCGAAGATGTCCTCGTACTCGAGCAGGTCGGACTCGAAGGCCAGCACCTGCTGCAGGCGCAGCGACCACTGCTGGTCCCACGGCCGCGGGAGGCCGAGGGCCTCGTTCCACGCGGGGAGCTGTACGGCGCGGGCGCGGGCGTTCTTGGACAGCGTCACGCCCAGCATCTCCAGCACGATGCGCTGGACGTTGTTCTCCGGCTGGGCCTCGGTGAGGCCGAGGGAGTTGACCTGGACGCCGTAGCGGAAGCGGCGCATCTTCTCGTCCTGCACGCCGTACCGCTCCCGGGTGATCTCGTCCCACAGCTGCACGAAGGCCCGCATCTTGCAGGTCTCCTCGACGAAGCGGACGCCGGCGTTGACGAAGAACGAGATGCGGCCGACGACCTTGTCGAAGTCCGCCTCGTCGACCTGCCCCGACGCCTTGACCTGGTCGAGGACGGCGATGGCGGTGCACAGCGCGTAGGCCAGCTCCTGGGTCGGCGTCGCGCCGGCCTCCTGGAGGTGGTAGCTGCAGATGTTGATCGGGTTCCATTGGGGGATCTCGTGGACGGTGTAGGCGATCATGTCGCTGATCAGGCGCAGCGAGTGCTCCGGCGGGAAGACGTAGGTCCCGCGGGAGAGGTACTCCTTGATGATGTCGTTCTGGGTCGTGCCGGCGAGCTGGTGGGCGACCGCGCTGCGCTCCTCGGCGCTCGAGTCGGCGGTCAGGCCGTTCTGCTCCTCGGCGGCGACCTGGTACATCGCGAGCAGCCACATGGCGGTCGCGTTGATCGTCATCGAGGTGTTCATCCCGGTCAGCGGGATGTCGTCGAAGAGCTTGCGCATCTCGCCGAGGTGCGGGACCGGCACCCCCACCTTGCCCACCTCGCCGCGGCTGAGCGGCGAGTCCGGGTCGTAGCCGGTCTGCGTGGGCAGGTCGAAGGCGACCGAGAGACCGGTCTGGCCCTTGGCCAGGTTGGTCCGGTACAACGCGTTGGACGCCGCGGCCGTGGAGTGACCGGCGTACGTGCGCATCACCCACGGTCGGTCCTTGGCGGGGCGGGCCGCCTCGGGCGCGGCCGACGGGACCTGGGCCTCGGAGTCAGTCATGGGGCCAATGTAGGCCCGTGGTTACCGGTGAGTCACCGATTGGAAATGTGAGCAACCCCACCCACCCGGCGTCGATCAGGCCGAGGCGACCGAGCGCTCGACCTCGATGGCCCGGGCCAGCCGGGTCAGGTGCATCATCCGACGCACCGAGGGGCCGCAGTTGCGCACGGTGAGGTGGTGGCCGTTCAGCCAGGCCTGGCGGGTCGCGACGGCGAGCACGCGCAGGGCGGTGGCGTCGATGTTCTCCACGTCGCCCAGATCGACCACGATGTCCTCGTCGAGGCCCTCGAGGTGGTCGTAGATGGCGGTCCGGACCTCCCACGTGCTCCGCACGTCGAAGTCACCGTGCAACATCAGGACGGGTCCGTCCGTGGTGATGTCCATCGATGTCTCCCCCTCTGTCGGTGCCGCCGGCACTCCCAGACTGTGACGTGGCACTCACTATGACGCAGTTGTACCCGACTTGGTTGCACCGACACCTCCCCTTTTGAGGTGGCGGCCTGACTAGGCTCGTCGCATGGTCAACCTCACCCGCATCTACACCCGCACCGGCGACGCCGGCACCACCCGACTCGGCGACATGAGCGAGACCTCCAAGACCGACTCGCGGCTGCACGCGTACGCCGACGTGGACGAGGCCGGCGCCCACCTCGGGCTCGCACTGGCCCTCGGCGACCTCGACGCCGACGTGGTCGCGGTGCTCACCCACGTGCAGAACGACCTCTTCGACGTGGGCGCCGACCTGTGCACCCCGGTCGTCCCCGACCCCGAGTACCCGCCGCTGCGCATCGAGCAGGACTACGTCGACCGGCTCGAGGCCTGGTGCGACCACTACAACGAGCAGCTGCCCAACCTGCGCTCGTTCATCCTCAACGGCGGCACGTCCGGCGCGGCCCACCTGCACGTCGCGCGCACCGTCGTACGACGTGCGGAGCGGTCCGCGTGGGCGGCCTGGTCCGAGCACGCCGCGTCGATGAACCAGCTGTCCGTCACCTACCTCAACCGGCTCTCCGACCTGCTGTTCATCCTGGCCCGGCACGCGAACCGCGAGCAGGGCGACGTGTTGTGGGTCCCCGGTGGGGAGCGCGGCGCCACGCCCGCTGACGACCGTGGCGACGCAGGCTGAGCCTGTGGACGACGGCTGCGGGATGTCGGCGCCGGGTGTCACGATGACGGGGCCATGGAGATCCGCGACGCCCTGACCGATGACTACCTCGCCCGGTTCTTCGACCCGGGCACCCTGGCTCGCGCCCACGGCTACCTCGACGAGGTCTTCGACCTGGCGGCCGTGCACGAGACCTCCACCAGCCTGACCGCCACCGCGGAGGTGTGGGGCAGCTCCCCGGCCCCCTACCGGGTGCAGTTCCACGCCGAGGTCAACGAGGCCTCCGACTGGGTGTTCACGGCCTGCTCGTGCCCGGTCGCGCGGCTGTGCAAGCACGGCGCGGCCGTCGCCCTGCGCCTGCGCGGCGCCGCACAGCCACCGCCCGAGCCGGAGTGGCGACAACGCCTGGCTCGGCTCACCGGCGAGCTGGAGAAGCGCGCGCACTCGACGCTGGCCGGGACGGGCCTGGGCCTGGAGGTGTCGCGCCGGCCGGCCAACCGCTGGTCGCGCGGAGCCCCCGGCGACTTCTCGATGCGTCCGGTGCGACCCGGGGCGCGCCGTGGGTGGGTCCGCAGCGGGGCGGAGTGGACGGACCTGTCCGGGCCGGTGGCCACGAGTCGTTTCGTGCCGGCCCAGGTCGAGGCACTCCGGGCGCTGCACCGGGGACTCCTCAGCCGTCACACCTACCTGGTGGCCGGCGCCGCGCCGATGCTCGACGACTACGGCGACCGGCTGGTGCCCGCCCTGCGCGCGGCCGTGGCCGCCGGGGTCGTGCTGGTGCCCGGTCCGGGGGTCGCATCGGTCTCCCTGAGCTCCGCACCGGGACGCCTCGCGGCCGACCTGACGCGTCGCGACGGTGCGGGCGCCTTCGAGGTCTTCGCGGAGGTCGACGAGCGCCGCTGGCGGGGGGACGACATCACCCCCGTCGGCCGACCCGCCACGACGCTGGTGCTGGTCGAGGGCGACGACGTCCTGCTCACCGACCTCGCCGAGCCGCTCCACGACGCCCTGGCCGAGCTCCTGGTGGGACCTCCGGTGGTCGTCGACGCCGACGAGGTGGAGGTGTTCCTCCGTGCCCTGGCGCCGCTGGCCCGACATGTGGAGGTCGTGTCGTCGGACGGCTCCCTCGACGTGCCCGCTCCCCCTCCGCCCCGCCTGCTCGTCACGGTGGCCTGGCACTCCTCGACGCATGCCGGCCTCGACTGGCAGTGGGCGTACGGCGAGGCGCGCTGCCCGTTGTCGTCCACGGAGTCCCTCGCCGGTGTCCGCGACCCGGAGACCGAGCGCGCCGTCCTGACGACGGTCCCCGAGCACCTGGTCGGGGTCACGTCCGTGCACGGCGGCGACGCGCTCTCCCTGGCCCTCCACGACCTCCCCCACCTGGGCTCGCTCGGCGACGTCACGGTGGTCGAGGTCGAGCCACCCGACTTCCGCGAGTCGACCAGCACCCCGGAGATCGCGTTCACCCTGGCCGAGGACCAGCCCGACCACACCGACTGGCTCGACCTCGAGGTCCACGTCAGCATCGACGGCGAGCAGGTGCCGCTTCCGGACGTGCTCGCGGCCGTGACCCGCGACGACGAGTTCCTCGTGCTGCCCAGCGGGCTGTACGTCGCGCTGGACCGCCCGGAGTTCGCCCGGCTGCACGAGGTGGTGGCCGCGGCCGCGCAGCTGCGCGAGGGCGACGAGGACCGGGTCAGCGTCGGGACCACCGACCTGAGCGTGTGGGCCGAGCTCACCGAGCTCGGGGTCGTCGACGCCCAGGCGGCCACCTGGGTGCAACGCGCGCTCGCACTGCGCGACCTGACGGAGATCCCGCAGCCGGCGCCGGTGGGCCTGACCACCACCCTGCGGCCCTACCAGCTGGAGGGGTTCTGGTGGCTGGCGTTCCTCCACCAGCACGGCCTCGGCGGGATCCTGGCCGACGACATGGGCCTCGGCAAGACGCTGCAGGTGCTGGCGCTCGTGCAGCACGCCCGGGCCCGGCTCGGGATCGAGGACCCTTTCCTCGTGGTCGCCCCGACCAGCGTTGTCACCGCCTGGCGCCAGCAGGCCGCGACCCACGCGCCCGGCCTGCGGGTCGGGGTGGTGGCGCGGCGCACCGACGATGTCGCCGCCATCGCACAGGACCACGACGTGGTGGTCACGACCTATGCGCTGCTCCGCCTGGAGCGCGCCCAGTTCACGGCCCGGCGCTGGGGCGGACTCGTGCTCGACGAGGCCCAGCAGGTCAAGAACCACCAGGGCAAGACCTACGCCGCCGCCCGCAGCATCGATGCCGACTTCCGCCTGGCGGTGACCGGCACGCCCTTTGAGAACCGGCTGATGGAGCTGTGGTCGCTGCTGTCGATCACGGCGCCGGGGCTCTACCCCGCGCCCCGGCGCTTCCGCGATGTGGTCGTGGGTCCCGTCGAGAAGGAGGGCGACCAGGCCGCCCTGGACCGGTTCCGCAGGCGCATCAAGCCGTTCCTGCTGCGGCGCACCAAGGAGCTGGTGGCAGCCGACCTCCCACCCAAGCAGGAGCAGGTCCTCGAGGTCGCGCTCGAGTCGAGGCACCGCAAGATCTACGACACCCACCTCGCACGGGAGCGGCAGCGGATCCTCGGGCTCGTCGAGGACTTCGACCGCAACCGGGTCGCCATCTTCAGCGCCCTGACCAAGCTGCGCCAGCTCGCACTGGACCCGGCCCTGGTGGATCCGGAGCACGACCACGTCGGCTCGGCCAAGATCACCCTGCTGGCCGAGCAGCTGGCCGAGGTGACCGCCGAGGGGCACCAGGCGCTGGTGTTCAGCACGTTCACCTCCTTCCTGAGCCGCGTGCGCGAACGCCTCACCGCGGACGGCATCGCGACCGTCTACCTCGACGGCAGCACCCGGGACCGCGAGGCGGTGATCGAGGCGTTCCGCCGTGCCGAGGCGCCGGTCTTCCTGATCAGCCTCAAGGCGGGCGGGGTTGGGCTGACCCTGACCGAGGCGGACTACGTCTACGTGCTGGACCCCTGGTGGAACCCCGCCGCCGAGGCCCAGGCCGTCGACCGGGCGCACCGCATCGGCCAGGACAAGCACGTCCACGTCTACCGGCTCGTCGCCACCGACACCATCGAGGAGAAGGTGATGGCCCTCAAGGCCCGCAAGGCCGAGCTCTTCGCGAGGGTCATCGACGGCGACGCGGCCACGGTGCAGGGGATCAGCGCCGACGACATCCGGGGCCTGTTCGACGATGGCTGACGTCGTCTGGGCCACCCACCCCGTGACCGCCGAGCGCTTCGAGGACTTCGCGGACGTGGTGAACCCGAACCGCCGCAGCACCCACTGCTGGTGCCTGTCCCACCGGTTGCGGGTGCGGAAGATCGAGGAGCTCGGCGCGGGCTCGCGCGAGGACGCGGCCCGGTCCCTGGCCGGCGGACGCACGTCCTTCGGCGTGGTGACCTACCGCGACGCCGTGCCGGTCGGGTGGTGCCACGTGGCCCCGCGGGCCGAGATCCCCCGCCTCGTGCGGTCCCGCCTCATCCGTCCCGTCGACGACGTGGCGGTCTGGAGCATCATCTGCATCGTGGTCCGCAGTGGGCACCGCCGTCAGGGCGTGACCTCACAGCTGATCGAGGGAGCCGTCGCGTACGCCGCCTCCCGCGGCGCCCCCGCCGTCGAGGCCCACCCGGTCGACCCCGACGGGCGGATGGACACCACGATGGCCTTCGTGGGGACTCGGGCGATGTTCGCGCGCTCCGGCTTCGAGGTCGTCGGCCGGACCGAGGCCGTCGCGAGCGGGATGCCGCGGCTCGTCATGCGGCGCACGCTCGCCTGAGCGACGGGCGCGTCCCTCATCCACAGATCCCCTCGGGCCCTTGCCACCAGCAATCTCGGGCGTACAATAGAACACATGTTCGAGTCATTCACGGAGCCTCCCCCGCAGCCGGACCCCGGTCCTGCGGCGCGGGTCCGTGCTCTCGGCGAGCTGCTGTCCGCCATCCAGGTCGCGGGCACCCCGAGCGACGGCATCGACCAGCTCGACGCCCTCGAGCGCCTCAAGTCCGCCGTCTGCGCCCAGCAGGCGCGCATCACCCATACGATCTCCCAGCACCGCGAGGTGCAGGCCGAGGCCCGCCGCATGCTCGAGCCCACGCGCCGCCTGCCCCACCCCGACGCCGGGCTCGGCATCGAGGTCGGCCTCGCCCGCCGCGAGTCACCACACGAGGGGCGCCGCAAGCTCCGCCTCGCCCGCGCCCTGCTCACCGACCTCCCCCACACCCTGGCGGCGCTGGAGCGCGGCGACCTCAACGAACGGCGCGCCGAGATCATCGCCACCGAGTCCGCCGACCTCACGCGCGACCAGCGCCGCGGCCTCGACACCGCCATCAGCCGCGACCTCAACGGGCTCGGCGACGCCGACCTGCGCGACCTGGTGCGGCGCGAGGTGCTGCGACGCGACGAGGAAGGCTGGCTCGCCCGCCACACCCGGGCCCGCACCAAGCGACACGTCCACGCCCGCATCCTCGGTGACGGCATGGGTCAGCTCACCGCGACGCTGCCCGCCATCGACGTCTCGGCGATCATGACCGTCCTCGACACCACCGCGGACAAGGCACGCGCCGGCGGCGACGACCGCACCCGAGGCCAGCTCGTCGCCGACATCCTCGTCCAACGCCTCGGCGGGCCCGACGCCGGCGGCCACCTCGGCACGCCCACCGCGATCGCCCTCAAGGTCGTCGTCAGTGCCGAGACCCTGGTGGGCACCAGCGACGAACCCGGCTACGTCGCCGGCGCCGGCCACGTCCCTGCCAGCGTGGCCCGTCGACTCGCCCAGGACGGAGCCCGGCACCTGCGCTCCACCGTCCAACGGCTCTTCGCCATGCCCGGCACCGGCACCCTCATCGCCACCGAGTCCGCCTCCAGCTACTACCGCCACGGTCTCGCCGACCTCATCGACGTCCGCGACCGCCGCTGCCGCACCCCCTACTGCAACGCCCCCCTCCGCCACCACGACCACGTCGTCCCCCGCGCCGCCGGCGGTCAGACCACCCTCGCCAACGCCCAAGGTCTCTGCGAAGCCTGCAACTACGCCAAGGAGTCACCCGGATGGCGCCACGAGCCGGTCGCGGACCCGCTGGCCGTCACCGAGATCGTGCTGGTCACACCCACCGGGCACGAGCACCGCTCCCGGGCCCCCGACCAACCGGTCACCGGCAGCCACTCCTCCCCCGCAGAGCGCCGTATCCGGGCCCTGTTGCTGCCCCCGGCGGCGTGAGGTCGGCCCGACCCCTCTGAACGGATCCCCCGGCGTGCTTGGATCGGCGTGTGCCGACACCGGACGACATCACCCGCCACCACGACGAGGGCGAGGTCGTCTACGTCGGCTCCTTCCCGACCGGATACACGGTGCGGGTCGAGGAGCCCGACCCCACGTGGCCCGAGCAGTACGCCGCGTGGGAGGCCCGGGTGCTCGATGCGCTCGGCAACCGCGTCCTCGCCATCCAGCACATCGGCTCCACCTCGGTGCCGGGGCTGCCCGCCAAGCCGATCATCGACATCGACCTGTCCGTCGCAGACCCCACCGACGAGACGGCGTACGTCCCCGTCCTCGAGGGGCTCGGCCTCGTGCACTGGATCACCGAGCCCGACTGGCACCAGCACCGCCTCTTCAAGCACCTCGGCGAGACGCGGGTGCACCTGCACGTCTTCGGCCCCGGCTGCCCCGAGATGGTGCGGCACGCAATGTTCCGCGACTGGCTGGTCGCCCACCCGGAGGACCGGACGCTGTACGCCGAGGCCAAGCGCGCCGCCGCCGGGGAGCTCGGAGGGGGCCTTCGCTACAACCACGTCAAGGAGCCGGTCGTCCGCGATATCTACCGGCGGATGTTCCTGGCGGCGGGCCTGCTCGACTGAACCTCAGACGGCCTCGGACGAGACCGGCCGGCGCGCGGCCGGGACGGCGAGCGCCGCGGGGACGAGCAGCACGGCCACCACGAGCAGGGCGTCGAGGGTGCCGACCCGGTCCCCCACGAACCCGAGGAGCGGCGGACCGGCGAGGAACGCGGCGTACCCGATGGTCGAGACGACGCTGACCCGCGCCGCGGCCCTGGCCGGCTCGTCGGCCGCGGCACTCATCCCCACCGGGAAGCCGAGCGAGGCTCCCAGGCCCCAGAGCACGATGCCGAGCACCACGAGCGCCGGGTGTCCGCCCAGGACGATCAGCAGCACGCCGGCGCCGGCGACCGCCATCGTCGACCACAGGACTGCGGTGCGTCCGAACGCGTCGAGCAGGTGGGTGCCGGCGACGCGGCCGAGCGTCATCGCCGCCACGAAGAGACCGAACCCGGCCACGCCGACCGCGTGCGAGACGCCGTACCCGTCCACGAGGGCCACCGCGAGCCAGTCGTTGGCGGTGCCCTCGGTCATCGCGAGCGCCAGCACCATCACCCCGATGAGCAGCGTGCGCGGCTCGAGCCAGGCACGGGCCGCCGGCGTCCGCTCCTCGTGGCCGACCTCCGGGATCGGGAGGAAGGCCCCGGCGCCGCGCCACACGACGGCCGCCGAGAGCAGCACCACCACCACCAGGTGCCATGTGCCCGCCACCCCGAGAGCGACCAGGCCGGCCCCGAGCAGTGCGCCGACGACGGTGCCCAGGCTGAAGCCGGCGTGGAAGCGCGGCATCACGGTGCGGCCCAGGCTGCGCTCGACCTCGGCGCCCTCCACGTTCATCGCCACGTCCCACACGCCGATGCCGATGCCGTAGACGAAGAGCGCGGCACCGGTGACGACCAGCGAGTCACCCAGGGCGAGCCCCGTGGTGCCGAGACCGAGGGCCGCCGCGACGGCACCGGCGCGCAGCACCCGTACCGTGCCCCAGCGACCGATCGCCGCGCCCGTGCTCGGCAGGGCCACGAGCGAGCCCACGGCGATCATCAGCAGCAGTACGCCGAGGCCGCCGTTGCTCAGCCCGAAGCCGTCGCGGGCCTCGGGGATGCGCGAGACCCAGCTGGCGAAGCACAGTCCGTTGAGGAAGAAGGCCAGCCCCACGGCATTGCGGGCGGCGATGACGTCGGGCACGCGCGTCAGCCGCGGTTCCGGTCCCAGTCGGCCCCGGGGGGACCTGCTTCGATCCACGCCTGGAAGCCGGTCAGCGAGGCCTCGCTCATGGCGATCTCGAACGGCCCGGACGGGGCCGTGCAGCACACGACGACGTGGCCGGCGTACAACGACATCTCCTCCGCGCCGACCAGGTCACGACGACCCGAGTAGGTCATCGTCTGGCGCGCCCAGCTCATCCGCGGTCGCGGGGAGAGCGAGAAGATGCGGAACCACTCCAGCGAGTCACCGCTGTAGCGACCCAGTCCGAGCAGCCATCCGCGACCCGGGTGGCCGGTGCGCATGCGGTAGCTCAGCTCGAAGGTGCCACCGTTGCGGGCGATGAGTCGACGCCGCACGATCAGGGCGACGCCGTACAGCAGCGGCAGGACCAGCAGGACGCCCGCGGACTCGAGCAGCCACTGCCACAACGGCATCCATACCTCCCTTGTGCCACCCACACGGTGCATTGCCTCGGCACCGCGAAATGCAGTGAGCGCACGGACCACCGACCGGTCCGTGCGCTCACCCTAGCGTCAGCTGTTGGTCACCCGGTCAGGACGCCCGCTCCACGGCCCGGACACGGGCCTCGGCGCGACGGACCGCCTCCTGGGCGGCGTCGTCGTTCTCGCCGCTGGACTTGGCGCGCTCGAGCTCGTGGCGTGCCTTCTCCAGGTCGATCTCGTGCGACATCTCCGCATGCTCGGACAGGATCGAGACCCGGTTGTTGGCCACCGACAGGAACCCGGCGTCCACGGCCGCGACCCACGTCTCGCCCTCGGCGGTCTGCACGTCGACGACTCCCTCGATGATCACCGAGAGCATCGGGGCGTGCCCGGGCAGGATGCCCACGTCACCGTCCGTGGTGCGCGCGATGACCATGCGGGCCTCGCCCGACCAGACCAGACGGTCGGCCGCGACGAGCTCCACGTGGAGGGGCTTGCTGGTGTGGTCGGCCATCAGAGGGTCTTCTGGATCTCAGCCCACTTGGCCTCGACGTCGTCGAGACCACCGCACATGAAGAACGCCTGCTCGGCGACGTGGTCGTACTCGCCGTCCGCGATCTTGTTGAACGCCTCGATGGTGTCCGCCACGGGAACCGTCGAGCCCTCGATGCCGGTGAACTGCTTGGCGACGTAGGTGTTCTGCGAGAGGAAGCGCTGGATACGGCGCGCCCGGGACACGATGATCTTGTCCTCCTCGGAGAGCTCGTCGACACCGAGGATCGCGATGATGTCCTGGAGCTCCTTGTTGCGCTGGAGGATCTGCTTGATCCGGACCGCGCAGCGGTAGTGCTCGTCACCGATGTACTGCGGGTCGAGGATCCGCGAGGTCGACGTCAGCGGGTCCACCGCGGGGTAGATACCGAGCGAGGCGATCTCTCGCGAGAGCTCGGTGGTCGCATCGAGGTGCGCGAACGTCGTGGCCGGGGCCGGGTCGGTGTAGTCGTCGGCCGGAACGTAGATCGCCTGCAGCGAGGTGATCGAGTGACCACGCGTCGAGGTGATGCGCTCCTGGAGCTGGCCCATCTCGTCGGCGAGGTTGGGCTGGTAGCCCACCGCGGACGGCATGCGACCGAGCAGCGTGGAGACCTCGGAACCGGCCTGGGTGAAGCGGAAGATGTTGTCGATGAAGAGGAGCACGTCCTGCTTCTGCACGTCGCGGAAGTACTCCGCCATCGTGAGGGCGGACAGGGCGACCCGGAGGCGCGTCCCCGGCGGCTCGTCCATCTGGCCGAAGACGAGGGCGGTCTGGCCGAGAACTCCGGCCTCCTCCATCTCGACGATGAGGTCGTTGCCCTCGCGGGTGCGCTCACCGACGCCGGCGAACACCGACACGCCACCGTGGTCCTTGGCGACGCGGGCGATCATCTCCTGGATCAGCACGGTCTTGCCGACACCGGCACCACCGAACAGGCCGATCTTGCCGCCCTGGACGTAGGGGGTGAGCAGGTCGATGACCTTGATGCCGGTCTCGAACATCTGGGTCTTGGACTCCAGCTGGTCGAACGCCGGCGCCTTGCGGTGGATGCCCCAGCGCTCGGCCGGCTCGAACGTCTCACCCTCGGCGAGGTTGAGGACGTCACCGGTGGTGTTGAACACCTTGCCGAGGGTGGCGTCACCGACGGGCACCGTGATGGGGCCACCGGTGTCGGTGATCTGGCCGCCGCGGACGAGGCCGTCGGTCGGCTTCATCGAGATGGCGCGGACCATGCCGTCGCCGATGTGCTGGGCGACCTCGAGGATGATCGAGTGCTTCTCACCGCCCAGCTCGAACTCGCAGGTCAGGGCGTTGTAGATCGCCGGCATCGAGCCGGTCGGGAACTCGATGTCCACGACCGGGCCGATGACACGGGCGATGCGACCGACCGAGCCGCCGGCCTGGTGGGTCGTCTCTTCAATGGTGGCAGTCATGTTCACTCACTCCCGGCTTGTGCGTCGGCAAGGGCATTGACGCCACCGACGATCTCGCTGATTTCCTGGGTAATGCCAGCCTGGCGAGCCTGGTTGGCGATGCGCTTGTACTTCTTGATGAGCTCGTCGGCGTTGTCCGTCGCGGACTTCATCGCCTTCTGACGGGCGGCCAGCTCGGAGGCGGCCGCCTGCAGCAGGGCGAAGAAGATCCGGCTCTGGACGTAGCGCGGGAGCAGGGAGTCGAGCACCTCGGACGGCGAGGGCTCGAACTCGTAGAGCGGCAGCAGCTCCTCGTCGGAGGGCTTCTCCTCGCCCTCCACGACCTCGAGGGGAAGCATCCGCAGGGCCTGGGGCTCCTGGTTGAGCATCGAGCGGAACCGCGTGTAGACCACGTGGACCTCGTCGACGCCCGGTGCGATGCCCTCCTCGGCCTCCGCGCCGGTCTCGCCGAGGAACGCCGAGATCAGCGTGGAGCCGATGTCCTGCGCGACGTCGTACGTCGGCTGGTCGGAGAAGCCGGTCCACGACTGCACCACGGGGCGCTGCCGGAACTTGAAGTAGGCCTCGCCCTTGCGGCCGGAGACGTAGACGTCGACCTCCTTGCCCTCCCCCTTGAGCTTCTCGATGAGGCGCTCGGCCTCCTTGAGGACGTTCGAGGAGTAGGCACCCGCGAGACCCCGGTCGGAGGTGACGATGAGGATCGCCGCCTTCGTCGGGTTCTCGGGCTCCACCGTCAACGCGTGGTCGACGTTGGAGAAGGTCGCGACGGCCGAGACCGCACGCGTGAGCTCGCGGGCGTACGGCGCGGCCGATTGGGCCCGCTGCTGCGCCTTGATGATGCGGGACGCGGCAATGAGCTCCATGGCACGCGTGATCTTCTTCATCGACTCCGTCGACTTGATCCGCGCGCGGTACTCACGTACCGAGAGAGCCATGGTCAGCCCCGCTTCTGCTTGACGATCTGCTCCTGCTCGACGTCCTCGTCCTCGAGGGCGACGTGCTCCTCGTGGCCGGCCTTGATGCTCTGGCCGTCCGAGGTCTCGAACTGGTCGAGGAAGGAGTCGTACGCCTTCTCGAGCTCGGACTCGGTGGAGTCCTCGAACTTCTGCGACTCGCGGATGCCGGCGAGGATGCCCTCGTGGCTGCGACGCAGGTAGTCCAGGAACTCGTTCTCGAAGCGGAGCACGTCGTCGGTGGGCACCTTGTCCAGGCGGCCCGAGGTGCCGGTCCACAGGGACACGGTCATCTCCTCGACGGGGTACGGCGAGTACTGGGGCTGCTTGAGCAGCGCCATCAGGCGCTGACCGCGGTCCAGCTGCTGGCGCGAGGCCGCGTCGAGGTCCGAGGCGAACATGGCGAAGGCCTCCATGGCGCGGAACTGCGCCAGGTCGACCTTGAGCGAGCCGGTGACGGCCTTCATCGCCTTGGTCATGGCCGAGCCACCCACCCGCGAGACCGAGACGCCCACGTCGATGGCGGGGCGCTGGTTGGCCGCGAACAGGTCCGACTGCAAGAAGATCTGGCCGTCGGTGATCGAGATGACGTTGGTCGGGATGAACGCCGAGACGTCGTTGGCCTTGGTCTCGATGATCGGCAGGCCGGTCATCGAGCCCTTGCCCATGTCGTCGGAGAGCTTCGCGCACCGCTCGAGCAGGCGGCTGTGCAGGTAGAACACGTCGCCCGGGTAGGCCTCGCGACCCGGCGGGCGGCGCAGCAGCAGCGACACGGCGCGGTAGGCCTCGGCCTGCTTGGTCAGGTCGTCGAAGACGATCAGGACGTGCTTGCCGTCGTACATCCAGTGCTGGCCGATGGCCGAGCCGGTGTACGGCGCGAGGTACTTGAAGCCGGCCGAGTCGGACGCCGGGGAGGCCACGATGGATGTGTACTCCAGCGCGCCGGCCTCCTCGAGGGCGCCACGCACGGAGGCGATGGTCGAGCCCTTCTGGCCGATGGCGACGTAGATGCAGCGGACCTGCTTGTCCGGGTCACCGGACTCCCAGTTGGCCTTCTGGTTGATGATCGTGTCAATCGCGATCGTGGTCTTGCCGGTCGCGCGGTCACCGATGATGAGCTGGCGCTGGCCACGACCGATGGGCGTCAGGGCGTCGATCGCCTTGATGCCGGTCGCCAGGGGCTCGTGCACCGACTTGCGCACCATCACGCCGGGGGCCTGGAGCTCGAGGGCACGACGCTCGTGCGACTCGATCTCGCCGAGGCCGTCGATCGGGGTGCCGAGCGGGTCGACCACGCGGCCGAGGTAGCCCTCGCCCACGGGGACCGAGAGGATCTCGCCCGTGCGACGCACGGTCTGGCCCTCCTCGATCTTGTCGAAGTCGCCCAGCACCACGACGCCGATCTCACGCGTGTCGAGGTTGAGCGCGATGCCCAGCGTGCCGTCCTCGAACTCGAGCAGCTCGTTGGCCATCACGGAGGGCAGGCCGCTGACGCGGGCGATGCCGTCCGCTGCCTCGGCAACGGTGCCGACCTCTTCCTTGCTGGCCGACTCAGGCTTGTAGTCGGACACGAAGCGCTGCAGCGCGTCCCGGATCTCGTCCGGACGGATCGAAAGCTCCGTCATCTGTCTTCCTTACTCTCGAGTGCTCGAAAAGTGCTGGGGTGGTGGTGCTGGATGGGGCTCGACGTCATGGGCTGGGCGTCATCAGCCGGCGAGCGAGCGCCGGGCCTCGTCGAGGCGGTTGGCGACGGTGCCGTCGATGACGTCGTCACCCACCTCGACCTTGATGCCGCCGATGACCTCGGGGTCCACCACCACGTTGAGGTGGATACGGCGGTCGTACTGCCGGGCCAGCGCGTCGGAGAGGCGCTGACGGTCGGCGTCGGAGAGCGGGTGCGCCACCCGGACGGTGGCGACGCGCTCGTCGTGGACGGTCGCAGCCACCTGCTGGTACGTCGTCAGGGCGGCCGCCACGGTCCGGTAGGTCCCGGCCAGCGCCTGCTGGGCCAGGGTCACCGTCGCCGGGAGCGCCTTGCCGTCGAGGAGCGACCGCACCAGTCCCGCCTTGTCGTCCTGGGACCGGGAGGGGTCCGACAGGGCGTCACGCAGGGTCGGGTTGTCGTTGACCGTCTGGCCGTAGGCGAACAGCTCGTCGGCCAGGCGGCCCGAGTCGTCGCCGGCCGAGCGGACCACGGCCACCTCGCCGAGGTGCTCGAGCGCGTCGGCCAGGTCCCGCGGCACCGTCCAGCGACGGGTCACGCCCGAGCCGAGCAGGTCGAGGGTGTTCTGGTCGACGCGGCCGCCGAAGATGTCACCGACGAGGCCCCGCTTGGCCGAGGCGTCGACGGACGCGTCCGTCGCCACCCGGCGCAACGCCGGCTCCGAGCGCAGCACCGACGAGACCGTGAAGAGGTCGTCACCGATGCGGCTCGCGTCCGCGCCGCCCCGCAGCCTGCTCTCCAGATCACTGGTGAGGGCCGCGAGGGCGTCCGCGGAAGCTCCACGCATGGCGCGGGCCATCAGTTGACCCCGCTCCCCGCGCTGGTCGAGCCGTCGGACTCGAGGTCGGCGAGGAAGCGCTCGACGACCCGGCTCTGGCGAGCCTCGTCGTCGAGGCTCTCACCGACGATGCGACCGGCAAGGGTCGTCGCCAGGGCGCCGACCTCTGCTCGCAGCGAGGTGACCGCCTGCTGGCGCTCGGCCTCGATCTGGGTCTTCCCGTGCTCGACGATGCGTGAGGACTCGGCCTGGGCCTGCTCCCGCATCTCGGCGACGATCTGAGCACCCTGCTCTCGGGCCTCCTCGCGGATGCGAGCGGCCTCGTGCCGGGCGTCGGCGAGCTGCTTCTCGAGCTGGGCGAGCTTGGCGTCGGCCTCGGCCTGCTTGGTCTCGGCCGCGCTCAACCCACCCTCGATCGCCTCGGTGCGCTCGGCGAACGTCTTCTCGAAGCGGGGAACGACGAACTTCCAGATCGCGAAGAGCAGCAGTCCGAAGACCACCAGCGACGTGGCGAACTCGACGGGCACGAAGCCGAGCGGGTTCTCCGGCGCATGGCCGCCCTCCTCGGCGCGGATGATCACATTCTGCATGGCAGTCCTTCGTCAGTGCGTGCGAGCGGGGGCGTCAGAGAACGAACGCGAGCGCGATACCGATGATGGCGAGCGCCTCGGCGAGCGCGAAGCCCAGGATCGCGATCGACTGGAGGCGACCCTGCGCCTCCGGCTGGCGGGCGACACCGGAGATGTAGGCCGCGAAGATCAGGCCGATGCCGACGCCGGGGCCGATGGCCGCGAGTCCGTAGCCGATCATGTTGAGGTTGCCGTCCACGGCTATTTCCTTTCGTTGTTCCTACTGGAGTGGTGAAGTCGTGCTACTCGGGAGCTCAGTGCTCGTCGGCGAGGGCACCCGAGATGTACATGGCGTTGAGCAGGGTGAAGACGTAGGCCTGCAGGAACTGCACCAGCAGCTCGAGGAAGGCGATCGCGATGGCGAGCACCCAGGCCATGGGCCCGGCCACGTAGCCGATGCCGCCCTGCTCGAGGAGGTAGAGGCCACCGGTGGTGAAGAGGATCAGGAGCAGGTGGCCGGCGAACATGTTGGCGAACAGACGCAGGGCCAGCGTGACGGGGCGGACCACGATGTTGGAGAAGAACTCCAGGGGCACCAGCAGCGGGTACATCAGGGGCGTGAYGCCCGACGGCACGGTCTGCAGCTTGAGGTAGCCCCCGAGGCCGTGCTTCTTGATGCCGACCGCGTTGTAGATGACCCAGCTCAGCGCCGCGAGCGCGTAGGCCATGGAGGCCCGCGAGAAGGTGGGGAACTGGATCATCGGGATCGACGCCATGACGTTGTTGACCAGGATGAAGAAGAAGAGCGTCACCAGGTAGGGCACGAACCGCTGGAAGTCCCGGCTGCCGATGATGTCGCGGCCGATGGAGTTGCGGACCATGCCGTAGGCGGTCTCGCCGGCGAACTGCATGCGGCCCGGGACGAGGGACACGCGACGCGTCGCGGCGTAGAAGAAGGCGAAGACGACCAGCGCAGCCAGCACGAGCTGGACGAGCGGCTTGGTGACGGCGTACTCCCCCAGGTGGAAGAGCGGCACGTCGCTGAAGTCGAAGCTGTTGGGCCCCGGCGGGACGAACTCGTCCCCGGACTCCGCCATGGCGATGCCGAACATCGTGGTCACCAAATCTCCTACCGGCTTGCCTTGTTGAATCGTGCGTACGTCATGTAGATCCCGAAACCTGCACCGACGAGGATCCCGATCGCGACGAGGAACGTCGTTCCCAGCCAGCGATCAAGCAGCCACCCGACCAGTCCGTAGACAGCAACCCCCGAGACGATGTAGCCGAAGGCGTGCCAGGGGTCGCCCTTGGGGGAATCGTCAGGTCCGGCAGGCGGGGGATTCTCTCGAGCCATCGCGGACCGAACCCTAGCAGTCGTCGCGCTCATCCCTCACCCCCGGGCCGAGGGCCTGCGGACAGGTCGTAGACGGGGATGCGCTGCCTCCCGACGAGCCACACCTGCACCACCATCCAGGTCACCGTCAGGGCGATGACCGCGCCCGCGAACCAGCCGCGGGAGAGCTCGTCGCCCACGAGTCCGGCCCGCACGAGGGCCATCGCGACGGCCCCCATCAGCACGACCTGGAGCGTGTAGGTCATCAGGGCCACCAGGAGCGAGGCGGTAGGCATCGTGCGCGCGACGGTGTGCACCACGGCGGTACCGGACGCGAAGACCAGGAGGGCCACCCCTCCCCCGGCTGCTGCGCCGAGGGCACCGGGGCCACCGTCGACGATGCCGGCCAGGAGCGACGCCAGCACGACGAGGACCAGCCCGGCAGTCGCGGCACCGAGGAGCGGGGATGCACCGCGGCGGGTGTCCTGCTTCGACTCGGTCGTCATGGCGGCGGCCGTCCTGTGGAGGGTGTGCTGTCAACGGTGGTGCGGGGCGGTGGAGAGGCACTCCGACCGCTCGTGAAAACTATCACAAAGTCCCGCTGGGCTCCGAACCAAGGGGTTCCGCCTCCGGCTGGCCGGGCTTCTTGAGCACCGGGACCAGGAAGGTGAGGGCGACCGTGAGCGCGGTCATCACGCCGAGCCCCACCCACATCCACGGACCGCTGTACAGGCTGGTCAGGACCGCCCCGCAGGACACCAGCCCGGCCCACAGCCACATGATCAGGACCGCGCGGCGCTGGGAGTGGCCGATCTCGAGCAGGCGGTGGTGCAGGTGCTGCTTGTCGGGCGCGAAGGGCGAACGACCCGCACGGGTGCGGCGTACGACGGCGAGCACCAGGTCGGCGACCGGGACCATGAGCAGGGAAACGGGCAGCAGCACCGGCAGGACGGCGACGAAGATGCTGTTGCCCTCCGAGGAGATGTCGGTGCCGGCGAACTGGCCGGTGAGGGTCAGGGCGCTGGCGGACAGGACGAGCCCGATGAGCATCGATCCGGAGTCACCCATGAACAGCCGGGCCGGGTGGAAGTTGTGCGGCAGGAAGCCCGCACAGGCCCCGGCCAGGGCGGCGCTCAGCAGGGCGCCGGTGGTCGCCAGGGTCAGGTCCTTCTGCGCGGTGAGGACGTAGCAGAAGACGAAGAAGGCCAGCGCCCCGATGCAGACCACCCCCGCGGCGAGGCCGTCGAGGCCGTCGACGAAGTTGACCGCGTTGATGGTCGCCACCACCACGATCACCGTCAGGAGCGCCCCCTGGTTGGGATCGAGGAGGAACTGGGACCCGTCGCTGCCCGGGAGGTAGTAGAACCGCACGTCGAAGGCCACGAGCAGCCCGGCTGCCAGCACCTGACCCCCGAGCTTGGTGAGCGCGTCGATCTCGAACACGTCGTCCACCACCCCGACGGCACAGATCAGGGCGCCCGCGATCAGCACCACCCCGGCGTCGCGGAAGACGAAGTCGCCGCTGCGGGAGAGGAACGGCAGCTCGCGAGCCACCAGGTAGGCGGCGACCAGGCCGCCGAGCATGGCCAGTCCCCCGAGGTAGGGGATCGGGGCGTCGTGCACGTCGCGGTCGCGGACCGCGGCGACGGCGCCGGTGCGCAGGGCGATCTCGCGGGCGATGACGGTGAGCAGGTAGGTGGCCGTGCCGGCCACGAGGAAGACGAGGAGGTACTCGCGCATCAGGGCTCGTCGGTCAGGGTGGCACCGATCGGCTCGAGGACCTCGTTGAGCTCCTCGAGCGACAGGGCCCCGCGCCGCAGGATGCGCCCCCGCGGACCGGTGCAGTCCACGATCGTGGACGCCTCTCCCCCGTCGACCGGACCGCCGTCGACGATCACCTCGACGTCGTCCCCGAGCATCCGGGCGGCCTCGTCGGCGTTGCGGGCCGCCGGGTGACCGGTCGTGTTGGCGGAGCTCACGGCCAGCGGTCCGGTGCGCTCCAGGATGGCCAGCGCGACCTCGTGGTCGGGCATCCGCACCGCCACCGTGCCCCGGGTCTCGCCCAGGTCCCACTGCAGCGAGGTCTGCTGGCGGCACACGATCGTCAGCGGCCCGGGCCAGAAGCGCTCGACGAGTGCGCGGGCGTAGGCCGGCACGCCCCCGGCGAGGGCGTCGAGGGTCGTCGCCGTGCTCACCAGCACGGGCGGGGGCATCTCGCGACCTCGGCCCTTGGCGTCGAGCAGCGCCTGCACGGCGTCCGCGTCGAACGCGTCGGCCGCGACGCCGTAGACGGTGTCGGTGGGCAGCACGACCAGCAGCCCGCGTCGTACGGCGGTCGCCGCCGCCTCGATCGCCGCCTCGCGCTCGTCCTCGGTCGTCACCGCAAGCCGTTTCACGAGGGTCATCGTGCCAGTCGCGCCGTCGTGAAGCGCGGACGACCTGCCAGATCGCGGTGGTCGACGACCTCGGCCCAGCGTCCGGCGGCCCGCAGGACGTCCGGGGCCGCCTCGCCCTGGACGTCGGCGTGCTCGAACCCGAGCACCCCCCCGGGCCGCAGCAGGGCGGCCGCGCGCACCGCCAGGACGCGGATCGCGTCGAGGCCGTCGTCGCCGGAGAACAACGCCAGGTGCGGGTCGTGGTCGCGGGCCTCGACCGCCACCGACTCCCAGGCCTCGAGCGGGATGTACGGCGGGTTGCAGACCACCACGTCGACCGTTCCGAGCAGGTCGTCGAAGGCGGTGGCGAAGTCGCCCTGGCGCAGGTCGACCCCGGTGCCGGCCAGGTTGCGCTCGGCCCAGGCCCAGGCCCCCTCGTCGAGCTCCACGGCGTGCACGTCGGCGTCCGGGACCTCGTCGACCACGGCGCGGGCGATGGCGCCGGAGCCCGTGCACAGGTCGACGACCACTGGGGCGTCGATCCCGGCCGTCGCGTCGATGGCCCACCCGGCGAGGAGCTCGGTCTCGGGTCGGGGCACGAAGACGCCCGGCCCGACCAGCAGCTCGACGTAGCGGAAGGCGGCGGTGCCAGTGAGGTGCTGGAGCGGCTCGCGGGCCGCGCGACGGGCGACCAGCGCGTCGTACCGCTCCTGCTGCTCGGGCGAGACGTCGTCGACGAGGACGAGCCGGCCCGGCGACACGTCGAGGACGTGGGCGAGCAACAGCTCGGCGTCGCGATCCGGGGAGGCGACACCCGCCTCCCGCAGCACGTCCGCGGCGGCCCGGCGCACGGTCCGGGTCACTGCTCGAGCGCCTCGAGCCGGGCCGTCAGATCGGCGTCGAGGGACGACTGGAGGACGGGGCCGAGGTCGCCGTCGAGGACCTGGTCGAGGTTGTAGGACTTGTAGCCGGTCCGGTGGTCGGAGATGCGGTTCTCCGGGTAGTTGTAGGTGCGGATCCGCTCGGACCGGTCCACGGTGCGCACCTGGCTGCGACGGGCCTCGCTGGCCTCGGCGTCGGCGGCCTCCTGGGCGGCCGCGAGGAGGCGGGCCCGCAGGATGCGCAGCGCGGACTCCTTGTTCTGCAGCTGGCTCTTCTCGTTCTGGCAGCTGGCCACGATGCCGGTGGGCAGGTGCGTGATGCGCACGGCGGAGTCGGTCGTGTTGACGCTCTGACCGCCCGGACCGCTGCTGCGGTAGACGTCGATGCGCAGGTCGTTGTCGTCGACCTCGACGTCGACCGTCTCGGCCTCGGGCATGACGAGCACGCCGGCGGCGCTGGTGTGCACCCGTCCCTGCGACTCGGTGACCGGCACCCGCTGCACGCGGTGCACCCCGCCCTCGAACTTCAACATCCCGTACGGCGCCTCGCCGGGCTCCGGGGTGCCCTTGGCCTTGACCGCGACGGTGACCGACTTGTAGCCGCCGAGGTCGGACTCGGTGGCGTCGAGGATCTCGGTCCGCCAGCCGCGCGCCTCGGCGAAGCGGGAGTACATCCGCAGGAGGTCGGCGGCGAAGAGGGCCGACTCCTCGCCACCCTCACCCGACTTGACCTCCAGGAGTGCATCCTTGGCGTCGGCGGGGTCGCGCGGGACGAGCAGGTGGCGCAACCGCTCCTCGGCCTTCTCACGACGGGCCTCGAGCACGACCGCCTCGTCGGCGAAGTCCGGGTCGTCGGAGGCGAGCTCCCGGGCGGCCTCGATGTCGTCACCGAGCTGGAGCCACTCACGCCACGTGGCCACGACCGCGCTCAGCTCGGCGTAGCGCTGGTTGAGGCGCTTGGCCAGCCGCTGGTCGGCGTGCGTCTCGGGAGCGGCGAGCTGCTCCTCGAGCTCGGAGTGCTCGGCGACGAGTCCCTCGACGGCCTCGAACATCGGTGGGGGCTCCTGGGCGCTGGTGGGTGGACGTTCTGGGAAGTGCCGTTGAGGAAATGCACAGCGCCGACCTCCCGCGGTGCGGGAGGCCGGCGCTGGAGGAGAGCTACTTGCTCTCGGTGCTCTGCGGAGCCTTCTTGGCGTAGCGAGCCTCGAAGCGGGCCACGCGGCCGCCGGTGTCGAGGATCTTCTGCTTGCCGGTGTAGAACGGGTGGCACTGCGAGCAGACGTCGGCCTTGAGCGAGCCGGAGGTCGCGGTGCTGCGCGTGGTGAACGCGGCGCCACAGGTGCAGGTGACCTGGGTGTCGACGTACGCGGGGTGGATGTCCTTCTTCATGCGGTGTCCTCTCGAAACAATGCCGCCGGGTCGTCCACACGCGGCTGCGTGGACGTGAACCGGAGCCGGCACGCAAGTGTGCCACCCGTGACAACAGCGCACCCAATCGTGGCATTCCCGGCCGCGGCGGCCGGCCGGGGACGCCGATCAGCGGGCTCGGGAGAGCAGTGCCTCGACGCGGGTGGCCAGCTCCCGGGGGCTGAACGGCTTGGTGATGTAGTCGTCGGCGCCGGACCCGAAGCCCGTCTCGACGTCCGACTCCTGGGCGCGGGCGGTCAGCAGGATCACGGGCAGGTCGGCCAGCGCCGCATCGGCACGGATCAGGCGCACGGCCTCCAGGCCCGACAGCCCCGGCATCATCACGTCCRGCACCGCCAGGTCCGGGCGGTCGGCCTGGCAGGCGTCGACGGCCGCCTGGCCGTCCGACACCGCGACGATGTCGTGCCCGAGCGTGGAGAGCTTGAACTCCACGAGCTCCCGGATGTCGATGTCGTCGTCGGCGACCACGATGCGTGCCATGTCCGTCCCTCGCTCTCGTTCCTACCGACCCTAACCCGGGTCAGCGCCGCTTGCCCGAGGCAGCGACCGGGGTGCGCTGCACCTGGGTGAGCAGCTCGATGTTGGACTGCGTCGCGCGCACCCGCCCCAGGACGTCCTCGTTGGCCTCGACCGGGGTGCGGTCGAGCAGCGAGCGACGCAGCTTCTCGGTGATCTCGTGCTCCTCGCGGGTGAGCAGCAGGTCCTCGCGCCGGGTACCGGACGCGAGCACGTCGATCGCGGGGAACGTACGCCGCGCGGCCACGTCGCCGCTGAGCCGCACCACGCTGTTGGCGGTGCCGGTGAACTCCTCGAGGATGACCTCGTCGGTCGCCGAGCCGGTGTCCACCAGGGCGGTGGCCAGGATGGTGAGCGAGCCGCCCTGCTCGATGTTGCGAGCGGCACCGAAGAACGCCTTCGGGGGGTGCAGCGCGGTCGCGTCCACCCCGCCGGACAGCAGCCGCCCGTTGGCCGGGGCCGCGAGGTTGTAGGACCGGCCGAGCTGGGTGAGCGAGTCCAGCAGCACGACGACGTCGTGGCCGAGCTCGACGAGGCGCTTGGCACGCTCGATGGCCAGCTCCGCGACCATCGTGTGGTCGGTCGCCGGCCGGTCGAAGGTCGACGCGATGACCTCGCCCTTGACCGAGCGCTGGAAGTCGGTGACCTCCTCGGGACGCTCGTCGAGCAGCACGATCATCAGGTGGCACTCGGGGTTGTTGCGCGAGATCGACGCGGCCACGGACTGGAGCACCGTCGTCGTGCCGGTGGCCGGCGGGGCCAGCAGCAGGCCGCGCTGCCCCTTCCCGATCGGGGCGACCAGGTCGATCGTGCGACCGACGAGGTTGGCGGAGTCGGTCTCCAGGCGGAGCCGGTCGTCGGGGTGCACCGGGGTGAACGAGTCGAACTCGGCCCGGTCCCGCGCAGCCTCCGGGTCGGCGCCGTTGACGTTGTCGATGCGCACCATCGGGTTGAACTTCTCCTTGCGCTCGCCCTCGCGGGGCTGGCGCACCTGACCGACGATGGCGTCGCCGCGGCGCAGGCCGAACTTCCGCACCATGGACAAGGAGAGGTAGACGTCGTCGGTCCCGGGCAGGTAGCCCGAGGTGCGGACGAAGGCGTAGTTGTCGAGCACGTCGAGGATGCCGGCCGCCGGCACGAGGACGTCGTCCTCGAGCACGGTGGTGTCGGGCTCGTTGCGGTTGCCCGGACGGGGGGCGGTCCGGTCGCGGTCGCGCCCACGGCGGCGGCGGTTGCGGCGGCTGCCGCCCTCACCGTCGTCGTCCTGGTCCTGGTCCTGCTGGTTGCCCTGGTTGCCCTGCTGGCCGGCCTGCTGCTGGTTGGCCTGCTGGTTCCCGGACTGCTTGCCCTGCTGGTTGCCGGCCTGTTGGTTGCCGGACTGCTGGTTCCCGGACTGCTGGTTGCCGGCCTGCTGGTCGGCGGCCTGGCGCTCCTGCTGGCGGTCGGGCCGCTCCTGCTGGCGGTCCTGCTGCTGGCGGGACTTCTGGTCCTGGCCCGTGGCAGCGGACTTCTCCGAGCCCTTGTCGGACCCCTTGTCGGACCCCTTGTCCGAGCCCTTGTCCGAGCCCTTGTCGGAGCCCTGGTCCGCGGTCCGGTCCTGCGCTCGCTCCTCGGTACGGCGCTGGCCGTCCCGGGGTGCGTCGTCCTGCTGCCGGGCCTGGTTGCGGGTGCGCTGGCGCGACGGGCGCTGCTCGTCGGCCGCGGTGGAGTCGGACCCGGCGGACCCGGTCTGCGCGGACTCGGGAGCGGGCTTCTCGGCGCTCGCCGGGGCGTCGGCGGCGTCGGCCGGGGCGGAGGCCGGGACGCGACGTGCGGGGCGCTGGGTGCGGGTCACCCGCGGGGCACTGCTGGCCGCTGCGGGCTGCGCCGTGGCCGGGGCCGCCGACGAAGCGCCCGTCTGGGCCGCCTTGATGGCGTCGACGAGCTGCGCCTTCTTCATGGAGCCCGCACCGGATATGCCCATGCCGGCGGCCATCGACTTGAGGTCGGCGAGGAGCATGGAGCTGAGCCCGCCGCCACGCTTCTTGGCGCTGGGCGTTGCTGAGTCGGTCACGTAGGCCCTTCCCACGCTTGGAGCCGGCTCCCGACGAGGAGCTGGCTGGTTGCTGACAGGTGGTCCCGGGACCGGTTGGTCGCGTGCGCACGACACGCACACCGGGAGGAGGGGGCGCCCCCGGGCCGGCGGACGGACCGCGGCGGCGGGAGCTCACGCCGAACGGCGCGCGCACAGGCTAGCAGGGGTGGTGCGTCACTCCGCCACGACGACACCGCGGGGCTCCACATCCAGCACGTGGTGCGCCCAGCCCGTGGGGCTGCGGTCGGCCAGGGTGTGGTGGGTGGCCCCGACGAAGGCCAGCACGGTCGGGCCCGCACCGCTGATCACGGCAGGGACACCGTCCTCGCGCAGCCGGTGCACCAGGGCCAGGGACTCCGGCATCGCTGGCGCCCGCTGCTCCTGGTGGAGGTAGTCGCGGGTGGCGGCGAGCAGGTGCTCGGGACGACCCGCCAGGGCGGCGACCAGCAGCGCGGTCCGGCCGCTGTTGGCGGCGGCGTCGGCGTGCGGCACCACGTCGGGCAGCAGACCCCGGGCGACCTCGGTCGCCACCGGGGTGGAGGGCACGAAGACCTCCACCCGCACGCGCGGGTCGACGGCCGACGGGACGGCGTACCACTCCCCCGCCTCGCGCCCGCAGATGACGAAGCCGCCCAGCAGGGCGGGGGCGACGTTGTCGGGGTGACCCTCGAGGTCGGCCGCGAGCCGGAGCAGGGACGCCTCGTCGAGCAGGAGCTGGCCGCCGGCCACCAGGGCCCGGGCCAGGGCGACGCCGGCCACGATCGCCGCCGACGACGACCCCAGCCCCCGGCTGTGCGGGATGACGTTGCGGCACGACAGGCGCAGGCCGGGGGGCCGCGCCTCCATCGCGTCGAACGCCGCGAGCATGGCGCGGACCACGAGGTGCGAGGCGTCGCGCGGCACGTCGTCGGCGCCTTCGCCGGTCACCTCGACCACGATGCCCGAGGCCGTCACCTCGGCCTCGAGCTCGTCGCGCAGCGACAGGGCCAGGCCCAGGGAGTCGAAACCGGGGCCCAGGTTGGCGGAGGTCGCGGGCACGGAGACCCGCACCGGCCCCTCGACGTAGGTCGGCATCCCTCAGGCGAGCCCGGCCGCCGCTGCCGCGGCATCCACGTCGGCGTCCACCACGGTGTCGACGATGTCGCCGAACGACTCCAGCGCCGTCGCGGTGTCCTTGAGCCCGTGGCCGGTCACCGTGATCGCGACCGTCGCCCCGGTGTAGCTCTCCCCCGCCGCCAGCTCCGCCAGCAGGCCGGCGACGCCGGCGGCCGAGGCAGGCTCGACGAAGACGCCGTCGTGGCGGGCCAGCTCGACCTGCGCGGCCAGGATCTGGGCGTCCGACAGGGCGGCGAAGCGTCCGCCGGACTCCTGGGCGGCCGACTCGGCCAGCTTCCAGGAGGCGGGGTTGCCGATGCGGATCGCGGTCGCCTTGGTCTCCGGGTCCGGGAACGGCTCACCGGTCACCAGCGGGGCCGCGCCCTCGGCCTGGAAGCCGCGCATCACGGGCCGCCGGCTGGACCGGCCCAGGTCGGCGTACTGCTCGTAGCCCATCCAGTACGCCGAGATGTTGCCGGCGTTGCCAACCGGCAGCAGGTGGTAGTCGGGGGCATCGCCGAGGAAGTCGCAGATCTCGAAGGCGGCGGTCTTCTGGCCCTGCAGGCGCACCGGGTTGACCGAGTTGACCAGCGCGACCGGGTAGTTCCAGGCGAGGCCCTTGGCCATGTGCAGGCAGTGGTCGAAGTTGCCCCGGACCATGATGATCTGCGCGCCGTGGACGACGGCCTGCGCCATCTTGCCGGCGGCGATCTTGCCCTCGGGCACCAGCACCAGGGGCTTGAGCCCGGCCTTGGCGGCGTACGCGGCCATCGACGCCGACGTGTTGCCGGTCGAGGCGCAGACGACGGCCCGGGCGCCCTCGTGCTTGGCGACGGAGATCGCGGTCGTCATGCCGCGGTCCTTGAAGGAGCCGGTCGGGTTGTCGCCCTCGACCTTGAGCCACACCTGGCCACCGGTCAGCGAGGAGAGCCACTCCGAGTGCACGAGCGGCGTGCCGCCCTCGCGGAGGGTGACCGCCTCCAGGCCCTCGGGCAGCAGGTCGATGAGGTCGCGGTACTCCTCGATGAGGCCCCGCCACTGGTGGTGGGCCCACGGTGCGTCGCTCACTCGTCCCCTCCCTCGACCCGCATCACCGAGGTGACGTCGCGGACGATGTCCATGGTGCGCAGGTGCTCGACGGTGGCGCTGAGGGCGGCGTCGGTCGCGGCGTGCGAGACGACGACGAGCTGCGCGTCGGCGCCGCGTCCCTCCTGGCGCACCGTCTGGATCGAGACGCCCTGGTCGGCGAAGGCGGTCGCGACCGCCGCCAGCACGCCGGAGCGGTCGTCGACGTCGAGGGCCACGTGGTAGCGGGTCCGCGTCTCGCCCATGGGCAGCACGGCCCGATCGGCGTACGCCGACTCACCGGCGCCGCGCGTGCCGGCGAGGCGGTTGCGGGCCACGGTGACCAGGTCGCCCAGCACGGCGCTCGCGGTGGGCGAGCCACCGGCGCCGGGACCGTAGAACATCAGCTGGCCGGCGGCCTCGGACTCCACGAACACGGCGTTGTAGGCCTCGCGCACGCTGGCCAGCGGGTGCGAGCGCGGGATCATCGCCGGGTGCACGCGCACGGCCACCTGGTCGTCGCGCAGCTCGCAGATCGCGAGCAGCTTGACCACCGAGCCCATCTCGCGGGCCGAGGAGATGTCGCCGGCGGTGACCTCGGAGATGCCCTCGCGGTAGACGTCCGCGGCCGTGACCCGCGAGTGGAAGGCCAGGCTGGCCAGGATCGCGGCCTTGGCGGCCGCGTCGAAGCCCTCGACGTCGGCGGTCGGGTCGGCCTCGGCGTAGCCGAGCTCCTGGGCCTCCTCGAGTGCCTCGGAGAAGCCCGCCCCCGAGGTGTCCATCTTGTCGAGGATGAAGTTGGTGGTGCCGTTGACGATGCCGAGCACGCGGGTGACCTTGTCGCCGGCCAGCGACTCGCGCAGCGGCCGCAGGATCGGGATGGCCCCGGCCACGGCGGCCTCGTAGTAGAGGTCGCGGTCGGCCTTCTCGGCCGCCTCGAAGAGGGTGGGGCCGTCCTCGGCCAGCAGCGCCTTGTTGGCGGTCACGACGCTGGCGCCGTGGTCGAGCGCGGAGAGGATCAGCGAGCGTGCGGGCTCGATGCCCCCGATCACCTCGACGACCACGTCCACGTCGTCGCGCGCGACGAGACCGGCCGCGTCGGTGGTGAGCAGGTCGGCCGGGACGTCCACCTCGCGCGTCGCGTCCAGGCGGCGTACGGCGACCCCCACGAGCTCCACCGGTGCACCCACCCGGGCCTCGAGGTCACCGGCCTGCTCGGTCAGCAGCCGCACCACCTGCGACCCGACCGAGCCGCACCCGAGCACCGCGACCCGGAGCCTGTCCGGTCGCTTGTCTCCCTCACCCATCACGCACCCACGTCTGTCGACAGCACATCGTCCTCAGTCTCGCGCCTGAGCACCACGGAGGTCTTCCCGTCCYGCACAGCGATCACCGGAGGACGCAGCGCGTGGTTGTAGTTGGAGGCCATCGAGCGGCAGTAGGCGCCGGTGCCGGGCACGGCCACCAGGTCGCCGGGTCGCACGTCGCCGGGCAGGAACTCGTCCTTGACCACGATGTCGCCCGCCTCGCAGTGCTTGCCGACCACGCGCGCCAGCATCGGCGGACGCTCGGAGGCACGCGAGGCGAGCGTGCAGGAGTAGTCGGCGTCGTACAGCGCGGTGCGGATGTTGTCGCTCATCCCGCCGTCGACCGAGACGTAGGTACGCCGGGCGCCGCCGTCGAGGGCGACCTCCTTGACCGTGCCCACCTCGTAGATCGTGCACATCGCCGGGCCGACGATGGCGCGTCCGGGCTCGATGGAGAGGCGGGGTACGTCGACGCCGAGCGCCCGGCACTCGTGCTCGACGATCTTGGTGAGCTCGGCGGCGAGCTGCGCGGGATCGCTGGGGTCGTCCTGGGTCGTGTAGGCGATGCCGAAGCCCCCGCCGAGGTCCATCTCGGGCATCTGCACGCCGAGCTCCTCGCTGACCCGGGCGTGCAGGGCCAGCACCCGTCGGGCCGCGACCTCGAAGCCGGAGGAGTCGAAGATCTGGCTGCCGATGTGGCTGTGCAGCCCGAGCAGGCGAAGCCCCGGGGCCGCCTCGATCCTGCGGACCGCCTCGAAGGCGTCGCCGGAGGCGATCGAGAAGCCGAACTTCTGGTCCTCGTGCGCGGTGGCGATGTACTCGTGGGTGTGGGCCTCGACGCCGGCGGTGACCCGGATCATGACGCCGACGGTGCGGCCGAGCTCGGCGGTGACGCCGGCCAGCCGCTCGATCTCGTCGAACGAGTCGACGATGACCCGGCCCACACCGAGCTCGACGGCCCGCTCGAGCTCGCGCAGCGTCTTGTTGTTGCCGTGCAGGCCGACACGCTCCATCGGGAAGCCGGCCCGCTCCGCGACGGTCAGCTCGCCCCCGGAGCACACGTCGAGGTGCAGGCCCTCCTCGGCCAGCCACCGCACCGTGGTCGTGGAGAGGAACGCCTTGCCGGCGAAGAAGACGTCGTAGTCGGCGAACGCGTCGCCGAAGGCTCGCGCACGCTCGCGGAAGTCGCGTTCGTCCAGGACGTACGCCGGGCTGCCGTGCTCGGCCACCAGGTCGGGCAGGGGGACGCCGCCGACTCTGAGCACGCCGTCGTCCTTGCAGGCGGTCGAGGACCACAGGCTGGGGACGAGCGCGTTGGCGTCGGCCGGCTCACGCAGCCAGTGCGGTCCCCGGAGGGCGCCGTCGGCGTGGGCCCAGCCGGAGGGGTGGGAGGTGGGCACGGGTCACATCCGTTCGGGAGCGGAGACGCCGAGCAGGTCGAGTCCGTTGGCGAGCACCGTCCGCGTGGCGGCCACGACGACCAGGCGCGCCTCGTTGACCGGCGCCACGGGCTCGTCGCCCTGCGGGAGCATCCGGCACTCCTTGGTGTCGTACCACTTGTTGAAGACGGCGGCGGTGTCCTCGAGGTAGCGCGCGATCCGGTGGGGCTCGCGCAGCTCCGCGGCGCTGGCGACCACCCGTGGGAACTCGGCCAGGGCCCGCAGCAGGCGACCGTCGAGCTCGTGGTCGAGCAGCGAGGGGTCGAACGCGTCGCCGGGCAGCGACATCCCCAGGTCGGCGGCGTTCTCCATCATCCGGCAGGTCCGCGCGTGGGCGTACTGCACGTAGTAGACCGGGTTGTCGCTCGACGCCTTGGTGATCTCCGCGACGTCGAGGGTCAGCGGACTGTCGGCCGGGTAGCGCGCGAGCGAGTAGCGCAGCGCGTCCACCCCGATCTCGTCCACGAGCTCGGTGAGGGTGACGATGGTGCCCGCCCGCTTGGAGAGTCGCAGCTCCTCTCCGTCCCGCAGGATCTTGACCAGCTGGCCGATCATCACGTCGAGCGTGAGCGCCGGGTCGTCGCCCACGCAGGCGGCCATGGCGCGGAGCCGGCCGACGTACCCGTGGTGGTCGGCGCCGAGCAGGTAGATGCAGTGGTCGAAGCCCCGTGACCGCTTGTTGAGGTAGTAGGCGGTGTCGGAGGCGAAGTAGGTCAGCTCGCCGTTGGAGCGGATGAGCACCCGGTCCTTGTCGTCGCCGAAGTCCGTCGTCCGCATCCACAGCGCGCCGTCGGCCTCGAACAGGTGGCCGTTGTCCTTGAGTCCCTGCAGGGTGTCGGCCACCGACCCGTCGGCGCCCTCCTCGTGCAGCGCGCGCTCGGAGAACCACACGTCGAAGTGGGTGTTGAAGCCGTCGAGCTGGGCCTGCTGCTCCGCGAGCTGCAGGGCGTAGCCGGCCTCCCGGAACGCGGGCAGCCGCTCCTGAGCGGGGAGGTCGACGATGCCCGGCTGCTCCGCGACGATCTGGGCGGCCAGGTCGGCGACGTACGCGCCCTGGTAGCCGTCCTCCGGGATCGGGCGACCCAGCGCCGCGGCCTCCAGCGAGGCCCCGAACAGGTCCATCTGGTTGCCGCGGTCGTTGATGTAGAACTCCCGCGCCACCGTCGCTCCCGCGGCCTCCAGCACGCGCGCGATGGCGTCGCCGAGCACGGCCCAGCGGGTGTGGCCGAGGTGCAGCGGACCGGTCGGGTTGGCGGAGATGAACTCGATGTCGACCGACTGGCCGGCCAGTGTCCGCGAGTGGCCGTAGGTGTCGCCGGCCGCGAGGATCTCCGCGCCCACCCGGCCCTGGGCGTCCGCGTCGACGGTGATGTTGAGGAAGCCGGGGCCGGCGACCTCGACGGCGGCGATCCCCTCGGCGGTGGCGAGGCGGGCGCTCACCAGCTCGGCGAACGCGCGCGGGTTGGTGCTCGCCCCGTCGACCAGCGCGGCCTTGGCCAGCTGGAGCGCCACGTTGGTGGCGTAGTCGCCGTGGCCCTTCTGGCGCGGCCGCTCCACGGTCACGCCCGTCGGCACCCCGCCCGGCAGCGTCACGGAGCCGTCCGCCACGAGGTCCTCGAGGACGTCGACGATGGTCAGGGAGAGCTGGCCTGGGTTCACCGACCCAGCCTATCGGCGCCGGTCACCTCGACCCGAACCGGTTTCGCCGTGCGACGAGCAGGGTTGTAGGGTCTGCTTCGCCCGGGCCTCCGTAGCTCAGGGGATAGAGCACTGGTTTCCGGTACCAGGTGCCGCAGGTTCGAATCCTGCCGGAGGCGCACGCGAACGGTGGGGAACATCCGGCGGCCACAGGCCGTCCGATGTTCCCCACTGGTCATTTCGGCGCGAGTGGTTTCGACACCGTTCCTTTGGTGTAACACTGCGTTACCCACGGGTACGCATGCGCGCGGACCGTGGCTCACCACGCGTCGACACCCCTTGGAGCACCCACGTGAGCAAGCTGATCTCGGGCCTGGCCCTCTCCCTGGCCACCGCCACCGCACTGACGGGAGCACTGGTCGTCGGACCCGGCGCGACGGCCGCCGAGCCCCGCCGCGCACCCGCCCTCACCGACTTCGGCTTCCGCGCCGACGTCTACGGGGTCAAGCTGGTGACCGACAACGTCGAGGCCTTCGACGTCAAGGACGCGCACGCCCAGCTGCGCTGCACCCGGGCGGTCGGCCAGTCGGTCGAGAAGACGTCCGCGGTGAGCGTGCCGGGCAACCCGCTCATTCACGTCGCCGCCAGCACGAGCCGCACCGACACCTACCGCGACGGCGACCGCAACGGGGTGCGCGGGGTCAACACCATCGGCGACATCCGCATCGGCGGCACCGTCAACGGGGTGGCCACCCCCAGCCTGGTCATCGGGGGTCTCACCACCACCGCCGACGCGTTCCACACCCCGAAGGGCTTCGGCCACGCCGAGACCTTCGACTTCGCGAGCATCCGCCTCGAGCTCCTGCAGGGCACCCCGCTGCAGGGCACCCCCCTGGAGCAGCTGCTGGCGCCCCTGGACCAGGTGACCGACACCGTCTTCGAGGGCACCGGCGCGGCCGCCAACCAGGTCTTCCAGGTGCTGCGCTCTGCCACCGCGCCGATCCAGATCCCCGGCCTGGGCTCCATCGCCCTGGGCAAGGTCCGCGGCCAGGCCTCGGGCAAGCGAGCCACCTCGGAGGCCATGGCCCTGGAGATCGTCGTCGACGCCGGCGGCCGCCGCCAGCTCGTCGAGGTCGGGTCCGCCAACGCGCGCATCGGCGCACCCGCTCCGGCCGGGGTCTTCCGCGCCGGCGGCACGGCGCTCGACTTCCAGGTGCTGCAGGACAACCTCCACTTCGGTGGGGTGCAGCACAAGTCGCTGCCCTGCGAGGGCACCCTGGGCCGGACGCAGACCTTCCGTGTCCCCTCCGCCTCCGTGCTCTTCGGCCTGCTCGCCGGGCTGCGCGACGTGACCTACACCCACCGCGGCAGCCAGGACGCCAAGCGCGACTTCGCCAAGGGCCTCACCGGGACCCGCATCGAGTCCGTCTCGGTCCCGTCCGTCGGCCTGGAGATCAACGGCGTCGAGAGCTCGGTGCGGATGCGCGGCAAGGAGCGCAAGCCGGTCCGGGCCCGCGTCGCGACCACCATCACGTCGATCACCATGAACGGCCAGCCCGTCCCGGTCCCCGCCCCGGGTCGTACCTCCGAGCTGCCCAACGGGGTCGGGCTCGTCCAGCGCGAGCTGGTGAGGCGCAGCCGGTACGGCGCCAGCGTCATCGCCCTGCGGGTCACGCTCTTCCAGCAGGCCGTGGTGATGGACCTCGCCCTGTCCGACGGGCACATCTACCCGCGCTGAGGGCGCGGGTCCAGAACGATCAGCAGCCGTGCAGGGTGGCGTCGCTCCGGGCGGCGTCACCCAGCCGGCGGGCCTGGGCGACGTCGGGGAAGACCACGCTCTGGTCACCCACCGTGCCGATCCGGCCCTGGACCACGCACGTGGTGATCCGACCGGGCTCCACCTGGGCCACGGCCTGGGCCAGCTCGTAGATCTCGGCCGGTCCCAGGTCGGTGGCCAGGTGCTTCATGACCGTCATCACGCCGCGCTCGACGAAGCCGGGCCGGTCGGCCTGGGAGCGGATGCGGGCATGGATGCCGCGCAGGGTGCGCTGCTGGTTGGCGGAGCGGTCGAAGTCGCCGCCGGGGAGCTCCTTGCGGATCCGGGAGAACGCCATGGCGTCGTACCCGCCGAGGTGGATGCGGCCGGCGGGGAACCCCTCCTTCTTGAGGTAGGGGTCCTGGAAGCGGCGCGGGTTCATCACCTCGATGCCACCGATGTCGTCGACCATGTCCTCGAAGAACGGGAACCGGGTGACCATCACGTAGTCGGGCGTGATGCCGACCAGGTTGCGCATCGCGCCGGCGATGCCCTGCGGACCGCCGTAGTAGAGGGCGGCGTTGATCTTGTTCATCCCGTGCCCGGGGATCGAGACCCACGAGTCGCGGGGCACCCCGATCGCGGTCGCCGCGTCGGTCCGGGTGTTGATGCCGACCAGCTGCAGGGCGTCGCCGCGCGAGTGCAGCATGTCCTCGCCGGGCCGGGCGTCGGAGCCCACCGCGAGGATCCACACCACGTCGGGCCCGACCGACACTCCCCCGGCGCGCTTGATGCGCACCAGCTCGACGTCGGTCGACTGGACCGCCGCGTCCGGCACGACGAACGCGGAGGCCGCGAGGACCGCCGCCAGGGTGAGCAGGCGCAGGGTGCGGGAGAGGCGCGTCATCACAGCCAGCCCTTCGTGACGTCGTAGCCGAAGATCCGCCAGCCGGCGGGACGACGGGTGAGGAACACGCGTCCCCGCACCTGGAGCCGCCGGCTCGGGGCACCGTCGTCGAGGGCCACCCGCATGCGCAGGTCGAACCGCGCCGTGACGGACCTCACGCGACGGTCGACGGACAGCAGGTCGAGGCGGGCCTTGCGCATCAGCGGGGTGATCGAGGCGACGCGGTCCCCGATGTCGGCGTTGGACATCAGGTCGCGGTCGTAGCGGGCGCGGCGGGTCGCTCCCGGGGTGAAGCCCGGGTAGCTGCCGAAGTCGGTGCGGGGGTAGGCGCCCCCGACGTACGCCGTGTCCCACCAGCGGTCGACGACCTCGGTGACCTCGCGGCGCACGGCCTTGCGGCGGGCGCCGGGCAGCTTGCCGACCACGGTGCCGATGTCCGCGCGGGTCGTGAGGGGCGACGGTCCGCTGACCGACGTGGTGGTGGCGGTCTCGGTGGTGCCTGACGTGGGGCGCGGGGTCGAGCCGTCGCTGCTGCAGGCGCCGGTCGCGAGGACCAGCGCCAGGACGGCAGCGCAGACGGGGCTCCGGAAGGGGGTGCTCATCGGGTCTCCAGGGGTGTTTCGTGTGGCGCTCGTGACACCTTGCACCAAGGGGCGGGCGCGGCCCTGCATTTGCGGGCGTGTACGACTAGCCTTTGAGTGAAGGAATTCCCGATCACGTGCCCAAGTGGAAGAGGCGAAGCAACTCGTGGCGCAGTCACAGGCCGACCAGTCCGGATCAACCCCTGCACCGTCCGCAGATCTCGGAGCCAATGAATGGCTCGTCGAGGAGATGCGTGAGCAGTACGACAAGGACCCCGGCAGTGTGGGGCCGCAGTGGGCGGCCTACTTCGGCGGCAGCTCGACCAACGGCTCCAGCAACGGGTCCGACACGAGCGCCGGCAGCGGCACGGTGAAGGCCCCTGCGCAGCCGGCCGCGAAGCCCGCCGCCGCGCCCGCCCCCGCGTCGGCGCCCCAGTCGTCCCGCGGTCCGGCCAAGGCCCCCGCGCC